>NZ_JBFHKV010000167.1:0-10574 GCF_041595215.1 Stieleria sp.
CGCGCCCGCGCCCTTGCCCACGCACGATCCACCCGGCCCGTCGCGAGCGACAAAAGCGACCGTCGATTCGTTTCCCCGCGTCGGCTATCAACCGCGTTCGGGCATGATCGTGACCGGCATCACGTTCGTGTTCCTCACCGTCTGGTTGACCACGCTGTTGGATGCGGGCACGACCGAAACCCTCGTCGCGACCGCTGCGAGTTGCTTTCTAGTCGGCACGGCGCTAGTGATCAACAACCTGCTTCGTTGGGAGAACGCAGAGAACGCCTACGAGAAACAACGCATGAGTGCGGAGACTTGGAACGCGCGATTTCGAAAGCTGCATTCTGAATCGACACGCACCGGCGCGGTCTTGTCTCACATGTCCGATGGGATCGTGATGCTGTCCCCCAAGACCGAGATCCTGCTGATCAACGAAGCGGCAGCACGGTTGTTGGCGATCCCGGTCGATAGCGTCTACTTGGGGCGTCGCCTGGCAGAACTCGTTCGCGTGCCCGAAATCATTCACGCCACTCGAAAGACTCAACGTGACAACGTCGATCAAAACGTCTCCGTCGAAATCGTCGACGGCTCCATCGTTCGACCGGTGGCCGTCCGCATCAGCCGGATCCATGACGCCGATCCGCCGCACCTGTTGCTGGTCTTGCGCGACGAAACCGACGCCCATCGTGTCGAAGCAATCCGGCGTGAATTCATCGCCAACGTTTCGCATGAACTGAAAACCCCGCTGGCGGCCATCAAAGGATATGCCGAAACCGTGGAATTGGCGATCGAGGACGACCCCGAAGCGGCCAAGCACTTCATCGCCCAAATCGACACGCAATGCTTGAGACTGGAAGACCTGATCGCGGACATGATGCGATTGGCCCGCGCCCAATCCGGCAAGGGCACGCTGATGGTCCAGACGATCGATCTGGAGAAAGTGATCCGGCAGGCCTTCAGTTCGTTTCTGCCGGTCGCCGCGGCCAAGCAAATCGAATTGACCCTGCGTCCCAGCGGTACCCCGGTTCACGTCCTGGCCGACGAAGAAGCCGCCTTGGCGATCACCCAAAACCTGATCAGCAATGCGATTCGGCACACCGATGCCGGCGGGCACGTCAGCGTGTCCTGTCGGCAAGAGAATGAGGGCTGGATGATGGCCGTGGAAGACGACGGCGTCGGCATCGCCCCGGAGTTCCAGGAGCGAATCTTTGAACGCTTCTATCGCGTCAAACGGGCCCGCAAGGCGGCCGACGGGGGGACCGGAATCGGCTTGGCGATCGTCAAGAACCTGACCCGGGCCCTGGGCGGTACGGTTTCGGTGACCAGCAGTCCCGGGGAGGGGGCGACGTTCGAAGTCTGGCTGCCCAAACCCTGATTCCCGCCACGCCTTCACGAAAGCTTCATGGTGAAAAAGTGCTTCAGTAGGGTGTACTTTTCAGGCATTTCCACCAGGATGTCGTTTTGCGAGCTGTCCGCCCGCCGACCGCCCCAGACGCGGAAACGGCGGCCAGCCTCCTTTCGAGATTTGTCCGCATGGATCCAGTCAAACGCTGAGGCATGTCCACCAATACCAAGGTTTTGGTCGTCGAAGATTACGGCCCGTTGGCGGAGTCGCTTGAGTATCAACTCAAACGAGCCGGCTACGAAGTCTATCGCGCCAGCGACGGACGTGAGGGAGTCGATCAGGCGAAACTCTATCTTCCCGATCTCGTCATCCTGGACATCGATCTGCCGATCCTCGGTGGCATCGAAGTCTGCAAACAGTTGCGTGCCGATCCCAAGACCCGGGAAACGCTGATTCTGATGCTGACCGCCATGGGCGAAGAATCAGATCAGGTGGTCGGGTTCGCCGTCGGCGCCGATGACTACGTCGTCAAACCCGTCGAAAGCTACAAGGTGCTGCTGCAACGAATCAAAGCGTTGCTGCGCCGACGAGAACCGATGTTGGACGACCATGAATCGGTCAGCCACCAAAACGTGACCGTCGATCGCCGACGCTTCGTGGTCACCGTCGAGGAGTCTCCGCTCAAGTTGACCAAGAGTGAATTCCGGCTGCTCGACGCCTTGATCCGACAACCCGGACGCGCCTTCGGCCGTAGCGAATTGGTCGATGCCGCCTTGGGCGAAGACACGGTTGTTCTGGACCGCACCATCGATGTCCATGTCCGCGCGCTCCGCAAAAAGATGGGTAGCGCCGCCGACTTGATCGAAACCGTTCGCGGTGTCGGCTACCGTTTCAAAGAGTAACGCATCGCGACAAATGGGGTGCCTGTTGTTCGCGGTATCGGGCGTTTAGGCCGCTGCGTTGGACGTGTCCTGCTCGGTCGCCTCACCAACTGTCCGCCGGCGTCGACGTGGTTCCGATTCGGGTTGCATCTTGTCAAACAAGTTGCCCAGCAGCCGCGGGTGCAAACACACGAACGCCCAAATCAACCCGAACGCCGCACCACCCAGGATGTCGCTGGGAAAGTGAGCCATGCTCGCCAGTCGTTGCACTCCGGTTCCCACACAGATCGCCGCAAACAACCAGCGACCTCGGGGCAACACCATCCACAACCCAACCGTCAACGCGGTGGCCGTCGCCATGTTCCCACTGGGAAAGGCGCGCGTGCTGGCATCGAATGTGGCGACTTGGGAAAGCGTCCAGTCGAACGCCCACAGCCACGCCGAATCGATCGACGCGACGTCTAAGTTCAATCCCGACGGACGCGGACGCAAGACAAACATCTTTGCCAACGTCGCAATCGCTCCGGCACCGATCGCCAGCGTCGCCAGACGAGGCAAATGCCAGCGACACTGGGGAGCCATCAAAAAGATCCCGAACAGCACCAGAAAGACACCGCTGCCGTGCGAGAAGATCTGCATCAACTCCAGTCCGTTGCGAAGCTCGCGCGGCAACGGATCATTCGAAAACCACCGCGCCACGGAGATGTCGATCAACGTGATCATCGGCACCGACAGCAACAGCATTCCGGCGAACCAGAGCAGGGCGCTGACCCTAAACGCAGCCACAGATCCGTCGGTCTGCGGATAGACCAAACGCAAGCTTGCATCGCCCACCGCGGGTTCGGGCCGCGGTGTCGGCCGGCCGGGTTCATCGCCGCTGGGGGTCTCGTGGAGTGGTGCTGCAGATCGCATGAGGAAGGCAACTCTCGGGCGTTGAGCGGTGTCCGTGAAACATCGGTTCGTGAAACAGGATCGCCGGGTGCCAATCTAATTTCGACCGGCCATCCACGTTCAACGTCGGACACTAGCGAAATCTCCTCCGAGAATGAAAGACGCATTTTCAACCCGCCTGGAACCGAGACGGGAACCCCGCCGGGAACCGAAAGAATCCGTTTACGCAGTTTTAGTCAACTTTGACGGTTGCGTTGACGATGACGACTCTAGACAGGCGTGCCGGCAGGCAGGGCGTGCCGGTCGCCTGTTGTTGGATTAGATCACAAGGCATGCGAGAACTTTTTGCAAAGGAATTCGCAAGCGATTTCGTTTCAGGGATGAATCACGATGTCACGCGTGTTGGGCTTGTTACTCGTTGGATGGATCACAGTCTCGCTGACCGGATGCGTCGGACCGATGGGAGCCGGCTGTTGCGGCACGTCGATCGGACCGGGATGGGGCGGCAGTTGCGACGCCGGTTGCAGCGACTCCTCGTGCGGCAGCTGCAACTCGTGCACCGGATGTGGCGAGTTGTATGTCGATCCATGGATCAATCATCCGGCCGACTGCACCGATCCTTGCGATGCCTGTGGTAATTACAACGGACAAAGCTGTGGCAAGTGCCGCAGTGTGTTTGCAGGCGTCCGAACACTTTGGGGATACCGCTGCGGCTGCGACCCGGGTCCGATCTCCACGACCCGACGCGGATTCGCCCCGGCCTGTGCAAGCGGATGCGATGGCTGTGACAGCTGCGGCATCGAACCGGCATGCGGCTGCGAAGGCGTCTGCGACTGCGCCGTCATGGAGCCGGGCTGTGGTTTCGAACCGGCCTGTGGCATTGAACCCGGCTGCGGCTTTGAACCGGCCTGTGGGTGTGAAGGCCCTTGCAGTTGCGAACCGGCGTGCGGATGCGAAGGCGGCTGCAACTGCGGCGGAGGGATGACCGAAAGCTACGGGCCACCGGCGGGCGAGATCATCATCGAGTCACCCGGTCAGGCCGCCTATCCTGTCCACGAACAACCCTACGCCCCGCAACGCACCCGAAAGATCTTCAATCCCCGCACCGAGACCGCATCCCGCGGCGGATTCCTGAACGAGTACCGACGCTAACGCGCCGGCTCTCATAAGGGGCCACCCAAACTCCACCGGAGCGACAGGCCCTCATAAGGGGCCACCCAAACTCCACGGCAGCGCGGAGTGGCAGGCAGGTCGCTCACATTCCGTTTTCTCTGCCAATGGATCGAACTGACGAAGAAAACCAATAGAGTTGCCATCGTCAGCGCAGCAGCCAACACCAACTGCTTGACTTATCGGCCCTGAAGATGCGACGGCTTGAATCAGCCTGACGGTTGTAGCGGGTTCCCCGGCGCACAGAGCCAACCTTGGCCGCAACGTGTGGCTTCAGCCGCTAGATTGTCAGTCGTCCCCGCGACACGCTTGAAGATCTTGCCGAACTTCTTCACAAGTTCGCACCAACCGTGACTGTCCAGACCGATCCGGCTCAGGATCGGAGCGAGATGCTCTGGGATCTGACCCGCCTTCTGCTTGTGGACTTGCCGACCAGTCCAATCAAGCAGCTCAAGGTATCTGGCGAGCGAGACACTCAGGAACCCCTTCTTGCTTGCCCTGCGGCCACTCGATTCCAGATCCGGACCTGCTGAGTCATTCTGCTCGTCTATCTCGACCGGACTCATCCATCCGCTTCGCTTGCGACGCCGACTTCGCTCCCAGTCATGCGTCCGACGCCGACCATACTTAGGCTGATCGCCTGCGCAAGCCGCTGCCTTGGACTTCCGGTCCCGCAAGCGGCCTGCTTTCAGCTCCGGCTCGACCGTCTCTTGCTCAACAAGGTCATCAATCCGTGCCTTGGCACCGGTAAACTGGCTCTCTTCAGGCGTTTCGGCGAGCGCAGCCCGAATCGGATTCAAATCGACATAGGCCGCGCACGCCAACAGTGACGCTTCATCGAGCAACACTTGAGCCTTGTAGCGTCCTTCCCAGAATCTGCCCGTGCACTCATCCTCCGCGTTGGCGCGGCGGGCGATGTTCTCGGCGGTGCATCGCATCCACCAGCTGACATCGCTCAGCCGAGACCGTCGCTCCGCCAACACCTCGGGACAATTGACAATCATGTCAATCTCTGGCTTGGTCGGCGTCGCCGGCGAACCGTCTTTGTTACGACGTTTGGGAAACAAACGCAGCCAACGTCGAGCGACCTCTTCGTCACTCCAGGTCGCAGCGACATCGGCCCGGCTGCGGAGCACCACGTGCAGATGGTTGCTCATTACGGCAAAGGTCAGGCAATCGATCGCAAAGACCGACGCGAGAAACTCCAGCCGGCTGCGAATCCACTCCCGTCGATGTTCGAAGGACTGGCCGGTGAAGTGGTCCTTGCCGCACAAGAACGCCCTGCGGACACAGCGTTGTAAGCAGTGCAACACCTGAACATCGGCAGGATCAACAACTTCGGAGCGAGGTTTCCGAGCCATAGCAATCTCCCCAAGGTGAACGAAGCCAGAGGAAAGTAGACCAAAACAACGGACATCTGTCAACATCTATGGGTGGCCCCTTTACCATTGCCTTTACCATTGGTCAACATAGGCAGATAGAATGCTTACGGACATTTGAGGTTCCGTTCCACGTCGGATACACTGCGAGTTTCCCAATTCGCAGGCGTGGTCTCTCATGACGCGATTGTTTTTCTTGCTGGCTTTCCTGGTGGTCCTGTCGCAGACGGAGGTTCTGTCGATGACACCCGACGAATTCTTCGAAACGAAGATTCGTCCGGTTTTGGTCGAATCCTGTTTCAAGTGCCACGGCGTCGACAAGACCAGCAATGGACTTCGATTGGATCGTCGTGATCACTTGATGACAGGCGGCGAACGAGGTCCGGCCATCATCCCCGGCCAGGCCGACAACAGTCTGTTGATTCAGGCGATGCGACGAACGCACGCTGATCTCGCGATGCCGCCCAAGCAACCGCTTCCCATCGCCGTCGTCAACGATTTCCAAACATGGATCGACGCCGGTGCGGCATGGCCGGAATCCGGCGTCGACCAGTCGGCCGACGCAGGACGGCATTGGGCGTTTCTGCCCATCCGGGATGTCGAGGTTCCCGTTGTCAACGACGCCGCGTCGACGCACCCCATCGATCGCTTTATCGCCGCGCGACAGACGGCATTGGGGCTGCGATCGGTCGCGCGGGCCGATCAGCGGACGTTGATTCGACGCGCGAGTTTTGACCTGACCGGATTGCCGCCCAGTTGGGAGCGGACGGTTCAATTCAGCGAGGATCAGCGCCCCGAGGCGTTTGCCGAGCTTGTCGATGAGTTGCTCGCTTCGCCTCGGTATGGCGAGCGCTGGGGACGGCACTGGTTGGATCTGGCCCGATACGCCGATACCGCCGGTGAAAACTCCGACTACCCGATTCCACAAGCCTACCTCTATCGGGATTACGTCATCGACGCGTTCAACTCGGATAAGCCTTACGATGAATTCATTCAAGAACAGATCGCGGGCGACATCATCGGCCGAAACGGTCCGCCCGAAGAATACGCCCAACGTGTGATCGCGACCGGATTCATTGCTCAATCGAAACGCTTCGGCACGAACGATCTGGAGGCGATGCATCTGATTATCGAAGACACGCTCGATACGATGGGCAAGGTCGTGCTGGGGCTGGGACTGCGCTGCGCCCGTTGTCACGACCACAAATATGACCCGACGACGACGGAAGATTATTACGGGCTGTATGGGTTCTTTCAGAGTACCGCGTATCCGTTCCCAGGCGGAGAATCCGTCCGAGAGCAGCGTTACTTTGTGCCGACCATCGATCCATCAACGCTCGCCGCTGCGGACAAGGACTTCTTCGCCAAACACGCCGACGACATCGATCGGCTCAAGCAATTGATTCAGTCGGAGACCGATGTCCAGGCGAACAAGAAGGCACTCGCGGAAATCGAAGCCCGGGCACCGTCGCGTCTCGCCCCGGTCGCCTATGCGGTCACCGAGGGAAACGTCGCCGATGCGAAGGTCCAGCACGGTGGCAATCCCTATCGCAAGGGCGAGGTGGTCCGCCGCCGATTTCCAGAATTTCTAAGTCTCGACCGGCAGCCGGAAATCAGTTCGCAGGAAAGCGGACGTCTGCAATTGGCGCGCTGGTTGACCGACCGGGACAATCCACTGACCGCGCGGGTGATCGTCAATCGGATCTGGCAATTTCATTTCGGCAAACCGATCGTGCCGACACCGTCAAATTTTGGTCAGCAAGGCAGCCCACCGACCCATCCCGATTTGCTCGATTGGCTGGCGCAGCAATTGATCGAAAACGATTGGTCGATCAAGGCCATGCATCGCCTGATCATGTCCTCGGCGACCTATCAGTTGACGGCCGCACATGATCCACACAACGCTGCGATCGATTCGGGGAACAAGTACTATTGGCGATTCGATCGCCGCAGGATGGATGCGGAATCGATTCGCGATTCGATGCTCTTGTTGGCGGGCAACTTGGATCTCAGCCGACCCGGCGCCCACCCCTTTCCCGCCAAGGACAAATGGAAGTGGACCGCCCACCGCCAGTTCAAGGCCGTTTATCCCTCCAACCATCGCAGCGTCTATCTGATGGTTCAGCGGCTGCACCCGCACCCGTTTCTATCGATCTTTAACGGACCCAACACCAGCACCAGCACGGCGATGCGCGATCGATCCACCGTACCGCTTCAGGCCTTGTTCATGACCAATAGCGAGTTGGTCGATCAGCAGGCGCGGGGATTGGCCGAGTCGCTGATCACGGCTGGAGGGGAGCCGGGGGAACGAATTCAATTGGCCTATCGACGTGTCTTGCTTCGTTCACCAAGCGGGCAAGAACTCGATCGCGCCGCCAAATTTATCGAAGACTATCAGCGTGTGCTGGTCGATGAAGGCGTGCCCCCGGAGGAGCATCAGCGAATCACTTGGGCCAGTTTCGCGCGTACGCTTTTGACGGCCAACGAATTTCTGTTTGTGGATTAACATGACACTCCCATTGAAACTTGATCGTCGTCATTTCTTGAGACGCGCCTCGACGGGCGTGGCTGCGGGTAGTGCGGCGCTGCGGGCGCATCTTTCGCTTGCCGCCGGCCTGCAGAACGGTCATCCCCTTGCGCCACAGCCGTCTCATTTTCCGGCCAAGGCCAAACGGTTGATCATCTTTTTCATGACCGGAGGCATCTCGCATGTCGATACCTTTGACCACAAACCGAAACTGAACACCGATGCGGGCAAGAAGGTTGGCAAGCACACGATCAAGGCTTCGCAGTTTTCCTTTCAGCCCTATGGCGAATCGGGACGGATGGTCAGCGAGCTGTTTCCTCAGTTGGGGTCGGTGATCGATGAATTCTGTCTGCTTCACTCGATGACCAATGCTTCCTCGGGGCATTCCGCCGCGACGCTCGGGATGCATACCGGCTCGGTCACGATTCCGCTGCCCAGCATCGGTTCCTGGGTCAGCCACGCGTTGGGCACGTTCAACACCAACCTGCCCGCCTTCGTGGTCTTTGCCGCACGCGAGCCGTATAACGCCTATCAATGTTGGGACTCTAATTTTCTGCCCGGTTATCACACCGGGGTCAGGGTGGTTCCCGGTCCCGATCCGATCCCGCACCTCAACAGCAACATCCAGTCGGTCAGGCGTCGTGAACTGGAACGCATCATGCTGCGCGATCTGAATGAGACGCACCTGGAAGTTCATCCCCGGGACGTGCAATTGCGGACGCGGATGACGAACTTCAACACCGCCTATGGACTGATGCGGGAAGCCCCCGAGGCGTTCGATATTTCCGGCGAAAGCCAATCCACGCTCGATCTGTATGGAGTGGATCGCGGCGACCGGAAATCATTCGGTTGGCAATGCCTGGCGACTCGGCGATTGATCGAGCGCGGCGTGCGCGGCGTCGAACTTTTTGATGTCGGTTCAAACAGTAACTGGGATGCCCACGGCAACATGGAGACTCACCGTCCGTTGGCCAAGCAGATCGACCGACCGATCGCCGCGTTGGTCAAGGATCTCAGGCAGCGTGGGCTTTTGGATGACACCTTGATCGTAGGGTGCAGCGAATTTGGTCGCACGCCGTGGGAAGACAGCAACCCGAAGGGGCGCGGTCACCATGCCGCCGCCTTCACAACCTTCCTGGCCGGTGGCGGTGCAAAACGGGGCTTTTCCTATGGTGCAACCGACGACATCGGTGCGGAAGTCGCGGAGAACAAAATGGATGTTCACGACTTTCACGCGACGATTTTGCATCTGTTGGGGCTGGATCACGAGCAACTGACCTATCACTACTCCGGCCGCGATTACCGCCTGACCGACGTCGCCGGAAACGTCATCGACGAGATCATCGCTTGAGGTGATCGTCGACAAGCATGATTTTCCGTTCGGTGCTCTGCGGTCCAACGAGGCGTCTTTGATTTCTATCGGCACGCGTCCAACTGCTGTCGATTAGAATGCTGCGATTGTCGTTCCCCGACGAGAGACTCCCGCCACGTTCTCCCCGCGTAGATCTCACAATGATTGCCGCTCAAAAATCGATCGTATGTTTCGCGATGATCGCCTTGTTCATCGTTGGTTTCTCAGGCCAGGCCCAATCGGCCGAGTTGCCCAATATCGTCCTGATCCTGGTCGATGACATGGGGTACGGGGATCCGGGGTGCTTCAATCCCGACAGCAAGATCCCGACGCCGAACATCGATTCCTTGGCGGCCGAAGGCATGCGATTCACCGACGCGCACGCGTCGGGGCCGCTGTGTCACATGTCGCGTTACGGGTTGATGACGGGACGTTATCCGTTTCGAATCAATGTGGGGCGTTGGCCCAAGCAGGCGTTGATCGAGCCCGACGAAGTCACCTTGCCGTCGCTGCTGCGGGACGTCGGCTATCGAACCGCGATGGTCGGCAAGTGGCACGTGGGATTCGATGAGGACGGCTATGACAAACCCTTGCCCGGTGGTCCCGTCGACCGTGGATTCGATTCGTTCTTCGGCATCCGGGCGTCGACGGATATTCCACCGTACTTCTACATCCGAGACCGGATGGCCGTCGCGCCGCCGTCGGATTCGATCGAGGCGAATCAGAGCGAAGGCTGGTCGCCGATCCAAGGCGCGTTTTGGCGGGCCGGTGGGATCGCCCCGGGGATGAAACTGAAAGACGTCTTGCCCAGATTCACCGACGAAGCCTGCGGGGTGATCCAGTCGCACGCCGGACGCGACCAACCGCTGATGCTCTACGTGGCCTATCCGGCGCCCCACACACCGTGGCTGCCGACCGATGAGTTTGCCGGCAAGTCCGGCGCGGGGATGTACGGTGATTTTGCGATGATGGTCGATGCGATGATCGGCAAGATCCTCCAGCAACTCGATGCGGCAAAGAGGACCGACGACACGTTGGTGATCTTCAC
>NZ_JBFHKV010000168.1:0-10534 GCF_041595215.1 Stieleria sp.
AACTTGGACAACTCGCTGATCGCCGACCGGGCGGGCAACCTGCTGCGATCGAACCAACGCAACGGTAACACCCGATTCACCGTCATCATTCCCGACGTGGAAATCGATTTCGGTGACGCCCCGGACACCTATCGCACGTTGCTGGCCAGTGACGGTCCACGACATGTCATCGCCGAGAGTGGCACCCCGATTCTCGGCGCCGTAATCGACGGCGACGACGATGGCAACCCGTCGGTCGGGGCCGTCGGCGACGACTTCACCGGAACCGGTGGCGATGACGATGGTCTGACCGTCGGATCGTTCCAAGGGACGGCGACGACCGCCGGGCTGATCCTGGCCGACGGCACCGTTTCACCGACGTCCGATTCGGCCGACGTGATCGCATTCCTGGATCGCAATGATCGCGCCGGTGCCGTCCTACCGATTACTGTCACCGGCAGCGGTAAACTGGACATCTGGGTCGACCTGAACATCGACGGCGACTTCTTGGACCAGGGCGAAAAACTGATCTCCGGCTTAGATGTCGTCGATGGCGTCAACCAGGTCCGCGTCTTCACGCCGGCCACTGCCAAGACGGGCCTGACCTACGCCCGCGTGCGGATTTCCACTGCCGGCAGCTTTGACCCGTTCGGATTGGCGATCGGTGGTGAAGTCGAGGATTACCAGGTCAATATCGTCCATATCGCCGAACCGTTGCCCGATCACGACACTTACACCGTCGACGAAGACGAAGTTCTGGTCGTCGACGGAACCTCCGGCAGCCAGGCCTCGTTGATGGCCAATGACAGTCTGCCGGCTGATGAATTCGTCAACAGCCTGGTCGTCATCGACGCGCCACTGAAAGCAGGCACGACTGACACCTACTTGACGACGTGGGGCGAAGTCCGCCTGGATGACGCCTCATTGGGGCTGTTCACCTACACGCCGAACTCGGATTATCACGGACCGGATTCGTTCACCTATCGCATCAGCAAACAACGCAACGACGGCCCCGAAGCCGACGCCAATGCGGTGTTCGCCACCGTCAACATCGACGTCGCGCCGATCAACGATGCCCCGCTGGCCGCCGATGCGAACTTGGTGGCGCTGGAGTTCCAGCCCGGTCAGTCGCCCGCCGATCAGCCCCAGGAATTCCTTGCCTCGGAATTGCTGGTCGGTGCGATCGCAGACATGGACATCATGATCCCCACCTCGCCGTGGGATGAATCCAATCAAATCGCTTCGCTGCGGGTGATCTCGATCACCGTTGGCGGTGTCACGATCGACGCGAACAATCAGTCCGCCATCGGAACCACCCCGCAGTTCGGAACGGTCTGGGCAGATTTCGCGACCGAACCGGCCGATCCGAATGATCCGACCACGTTCGAGCGGACCTTCATCACCAAGATCTACTATCAAGGTGCCGATTACTTCAATAGCGACAACCTGCGGGACGCTGCCGACCCCCGTATCTTGGATATGTTCTCGTTCACCATCCAAGATGATGGTCGATCGCTGGATCTCAATGGCAATCCGGTTGCCGGGACACCGTTGACCGATGACGCCGATGCGAACATCCTGGTCGCACCGCGAAACAGCGATCCGGTGTTGTTGCCCGAGCTGATCTCGCCGGCCAACGACGCCTACCGCAACTTCTATCTGGACCAGAACCTGCAGTTCCCGGTCCCGACCGAAGATAACCAGTTGATCATTCCCGCGGCGTTCCTGCTGGGCAATGATGTTCCCGGACCGGCTGTGACGACCAATCCCCTCGACCCCTTCGTCGCGGCCGATGAAGTCCTCGGCGTCAACGGCAACGACGGAGCACTGGAAATCATTTCGGTTTCGATGGACCCGCGATTCGGCACGGTGGAGATCGACGCTGCTTCAGGAGATGTCCTGTTCACACCGGCCGACGACATCTACGGTCAGGTCGAATTCACCTATCAAGTTCAGGACATGGGCGTCGACGAGGAACTCGACGGCACCCGCAACGTGGTCCCGCGAACGGCCACGATCACCAGCACGATCTTTATCGAACCGGTCAATGATGCTCCGGTTGCCTACGATCGCGCCCTCGGGATGACCGAAGCGGTCGAACCGGCGGGGCCGAACCTGCTGACGTTCACCGCGGCCGACTTGCTCGACGGTGTCAGCCCGATTACCAACTCGCCGATCACCACCACCGTGGATTCGATCACGCTGGTCGACGGGAGTGCATTGGTTGACGGGCAAACGCTGGTGATCACCGACGCAACCGGTCAACCGACGGTGGTCGAACTGAGCACCTCCTCGACCGCCTCGATCGGAACCGATGTGCTGTTGACCTACACGGTGTCGGAACTGGCCGATGATCTCGCCACGCGTCTCGCGACCCTGCTGGTCAACGCCGGGATGACGGGCGCCGCCGCTGCGGGACCGACGGTCACGCTGAGCGGAACGACTTCGATCGTCGTGACGGAATTGCCCAACGTGCCGGGCGATTTCGATGTGAATTTGGGAACACCGTACGACGAGAGCGAGCAAACGCTTCGCATCGTGTCGTTCACCACACCGGCCGATAACGTGACGGTTGCCAGCGGCTTCACCGGAACCGAAACGCTGGCGACACCCGAAGGCGGGCTGTTGACGTTGAACTTCGTCAACGGAGCCTTCACTGACGGGACGTACCAGCCGGCGGACGACTACAACCGATTGCAGCCGTTCCAACCGTTTGACCAGTTCACCTACGGCATCGCCGACGACGGTCGAACGACGCTGCCGGTCGCCCAGACCGTGCTCGGCTTGCCGGAGCAGACGAGCATCCAGGAAGCGACGGTCACGATCACGGTCGAGCCGGCGAACGATTTCCCGTTGATCGAAAATCTCGATTCGATCGATGTGCCGGAAGATCCGACCCCGGCCGAGGCGACGATCAACAATGTGTTCACCACCGTGCTGCCCGGTCCGCTGACCGCCGCAGACGAATTGCAAGACCAGGGACGTCCGACGGTCGATCGTTTGACCGGTATCCAGGTGACCGATCCTCGAGGCGTGATGGCCGATCTGCCGATCGTCACCGCCAGCGGTGGATTGACGGTGTTCCCCAACGCGAATCTGGTCGGCGAAGTGATCTATGTGTTCACGTTCACCGACGACCACCCGACGGATCCGAAATCGACCGACGCGACCGTGACGGTCAACGTCCGCCCGGTCAACGACCCGCCGCAGTTCGATCCGAACGTCACCGGTACTTCTGACAACGCCGGCGCCGACGACCAATACACGGTCGCCGAGGTGATTGATCCGAACACGAATCGCATCATCGACGGGACGATCACGTATACGTTGAAAGAGGACAACACGCAGGCCGGCGGTGACGTCGACACGCCGTTCTTCATCCCACTTCGTCGGGATCCCAACGCCAGCGGCTACAACCGCGTCGGCTTGCTGGACGTCTTTGTGGTCGGACCCGACAACGAAGCTGATCCGAACATCGAGGGCGGCAATCAAACCCTGTCGCTCGATCAGATCCCGACGCGCACCGACCTGGGCGGAACGTTGACCCTCGGCGTCGATTCGTTCGGCAATCCCGGCGTGTTCTACGACCCACCGGTCAATTACAACGCCAACATCGGTCCGGTCGACTCGTTCTCCTACACGGTGATCGATGACGGAACGACGTATCAGGGTGGAGGCTTCAGCTCCGCTCCGCGAACGGCCGCCAACTTTGTGCAGTTCGTCCTCAATCCGGTCAATGACCGGCCGCAATTTGCGGTCAACCTGTTGCCCGTCACGCTCGGTGACCCCAACAGCCCGCTGCGGAGCATCGAAGTCATCGAAGATAGCGCGCCGATCACGTTTGACAACTTCGCCTTCGACATCGAACCGGCTCCCCCGGCGACCGCGTTTGACGAAGTTGATGTGATCAACGGTCAAACCGTTCAGTTCACCGTCTCGCCGCTGTCCTTCGACTCAAGCGTGGCGGGCGACTATTTCTCGACGCCCCCACAAATCACGCCGACCGGCGTGATGTCGTTCCAACCGGCACCGAATGTCTTCGGCAGCTTTGACTTTGAAATCGTGTTGGTCGATAACGGGGCCGACGATCTGGCACGAGGCGATTTGAACAAGTCGAATCCGGTCACGATCACCATCGATGTCCTGCCGCAGAATGATCCTCCGGTGGTCCGTACCGACGTCGATCCGCTGGAATTCTCGATCAATGAAGACGGATCGCTGGACATCTTCAGTGTCGGCGTCGGCAATGACCGAGGTCTGTTGGATGTGTTTGCCGTGGGGCCGGCCAATGAAGGTCAAGACTTGACCCCCGGCGGCAATCAAACGCTGCAGTTAAAGGAGCCGACGCCGCTTCAAACCGCGCGTGGTGGCTCGATCACTCAAATTCGTGATGGTGGTGGCGCCTTGATCGGCCTGCGTTACACGCCCCGTCCGAACTTCGTCGGAACCGATTCCTTTATCTACACCGTGACCGATGATGGGACGACGGTGGACTTCGGGACCGGCGGCGTCGAACGCTTCAATCCCCAGATCGCAGCCAACTCGGTTTCGATCCATGTGATGCCGGTCAACAACACGCCGCAATACAGCGGTCCGGTCAACGTGATCGTCGACGAGGACGCCGGTGCCGTGACGATCGACGACTGGGCGGTCAATGTTCTGCCTGGTCCGCGAACGGCGCTCGACGAACTCAGCAGCCAGGACGTGTTCTTCACCGTTACCCAGATTGCCGGTGATCCCAGCCTGTTTGCTTCGGCACCGGTCGCGGTCGTCGATAGCGACACGAACACCGCCCAGTTGTTGTTCGAGCCCGCCGGTGACGCCAATGGTATCGCCAGTTTCGAGGTCGTCTTGACCGATGTGCCGACCGATGGCACACCGGCTGCGTCGACGGCACCGCGGACCTTCACGTTGAGGGTCAATCCGGTGAACGATCCGCCGACATTCGATCGCGTCGCCAATCCGATCACCGTCGACGAGGACAGTGGCCCGTACTCCCAACCGTGGGCTTCCAACATCAGCCCCGGACCGGCCGACGAGTTGACTCAAACGGTTCGCTTTGAAGTCACAACGCCAGTTGGCGCCGAAGGCTTGTTCCAACAACTGCCGGCCATCAGCGACGACGGCACCCTGCGATTCATTCCGGCGGCCAACGCCAACGGTTCGGTCGACCTGGCCGTCAGGGCGATCGATTCGCTGGGTGGATCCAGCGCTCAAGAACTGCTGCGGTTGGTGATCACGGCGGTCAATGATCGGCCCGTTGCGGTAACCGACAACGTGACGGCCAGCGAAGACGCAGTGCTGACGCTGACGGCGGACCAATTGGTGAGCAATGACATCGATCCCGATATCGGCAATCCCAGTGATACGCTGACGATCGTCATGCCCACCGACAGCTTCTCACTCAGCGGAGCCCGGGTCCAATACAATCAGGCGACCGGGGTCATCACCTACGATCCGTCCACCTCGATTGCCTTGCAAGCCTTGACGCAGGGCAGCACCGGTGTGGATGCCTTCAACTACCGCGTGGTCGATTCCCAGGGGGCGCTGAGCAACATCGTCTCGGTGGCGGTGACGGTCAACGGTGTCAATGACGCGCCGGTTGCTCGGCCGGATAACCCGACGCTCAATCCGACTGGACCGACCGTCATCAACGTGCTGGCCAACGATTCGGATGTGGACGGTACCTTGAATCCCGCCTCGATCGAAATCACTCTGCAACCGGCATTCGGTTCGTTGTCGATCAGCAACGACGGTGTCATCACCTTCACCGCGTCGCCAAGCTTCGCTCTGGAAGACGTGTTCCGCTATCGCGTTGCCGACAATAACGGCCAGTTCAGCGCCGAAGCGTTGGTGACCATCTCGGCCAATGCCGCCCCGATCGCTCGCACCGACCAGGTGGCAACGTTCCTCAATGAAACGATCGTGATCAACGTGTCTGCCAATGACCAAGATCCCGATGCTGCAACCGGGGCACCCAACCGCGGACTCGATCTGACATCGATTCAAATCGTTGACAGTCCGTTCAGCGGCGATGTCGTGCCGCTCGGCGACGGCACCATTCGATACATTCCCGCCGATGGATTCCTCGGGATCGATCGCTTCACCTACACGATCGCCGATACCACCGGACGTGTCAGCAGCCCCGGTACGGTGCGGGTGCAAGTGATCGGAAGCCGATTGCAGAACCCCAACCTGAACCCCGACGTGAACGACGATGGTGATATTTCACCGATCGACGCCCTGTTGGTGATCAACCGATTGGCCCGGTCCGGCGCGTCGCAAATTCCGGTCGAGGACAGCGATTTCGGACCGCCCTACTTTGACGTCAATGGCGACAAAGTGATCACGCCGCTCGATGCCCTGGCGGTGATCAACGAATTGGCCCGTCGCCAAGCCGTTAGCGGTCTAGGTGAAGGGATCGAAGGCGAGCAAGTCGGATTCATCGACAATTCCGAGGACGCGCCCGCCGCACTCGTCAGTGACGTGATCGACTTGATCGCATTTGATGACGATGACGACGAGGACGACCGGATCGATGCCCTCGATGCCGCCTTCGGTGATCTGATCTAATCGGATCGCATCGGATCGATGCCAGATACTCACGAGCGGACGATCACCGTCCGCTCTGACGTCGCCGCCGTTCCCAGACGGCGAGGATCGCCACGCGCACGACCACGTGCCATCGCGACGCTCACCAGGACGCCAGACCGCCAAGCGAACCGAAGTGGCGAGGCCCGGACACCGGCGCGAACCGGCTGATGTCAATGGATGATCAGCCGTTTGCCGCGAGCCTTCGGGCCTAAGCGAGAGCAAACGACGCTCAACGTTGCGGTCTTGCGTTTCGCTCGTGGCTAAGCCGCGCGGCTCAGGCTACGTACCGTTTGCAGTTGTTCGATCCGCCATAGCAAGGCTTCCCGCTCACGTGCGTGCTGGCTGATGCAGCGGGACAATTCGTTGCTCAGACGTTTCACCTCATTGATCGGACTCTCCTGCATCGACCAGTGCTCCAGCTGCGCCTGCAACGTGCGGACCTCCTCGCTCGATGCGGCGGCTCGTTGTTCCAGCAACTCAAATTGAGCGGTTCGTTCCAGAAGCTGCTGCTGCAGACTCTCGATCGTTTGTTGTTGGGCGAGTTGAGTTTGATGATGACGCTCGCGTAGTGTCACTTGGTTGTGCTCCAACTCGGTCACTTGAGCTTGCCACTTAGCGGATAACTCGGCCTCAAGGTCCGACTGGACGGGCTCGGAAACCTGTTTCTGTCGTGTTTGCTCGAGCTGTTCCAATTGTTGCGATTGTTGGTCCAGCTTCTCGGTCAGTTGCGCGATCGTGTGTTGGGCGGTGGCCATTCGATCGGCAGACTCGGCCAGTTGAGACCGCCGCTCGGCCAGATCCGCTCGCAGTTGCACGTTTTCTTGTTGGTGACTCGATGCGTCCTGACGCAATTCGCTCAGCGTGGCTTCGAGCAGTTCAATTCGATCGGCTTTCGCCGCGGCAGCACGTTCGACATCGGCCAGCCGCGTGTGGAGCTGATCGATGGTTTGCTGCAGACGATCGTTCTCGGTCGACGAGACGGCTACCGATCGTTGACTGGCCGCGAGGGCATGTTCGAGTTCGGCGACTTTCGCCTGATCGCTGGCGCTGAGCTGTGATTCGCTGTGTTGTGCCTGCTTTTGCCGCTCCAGTTCCGCCTCCAGACGCTGCAGTTCCACGGCGTATTGTTGTTCGGCTTCGTTGGCCCGCAACAGCGAGTTGGCGTCCGCTGCTCGGGCGGCGGATTGAATCTCGCGAAGCTGGTGATCCCGTTCCAACAGCATCGACTCCGCCTGGTCGGCACGCTGATTGGCATCGGCGAGTTCGGTCTGCACGATCGTGATCTCTTTCGACAGATCACCGACGCGATGCCTCAGCTGGTCATTCTGGCTGACCAGTCCGTTGTTTTCGCGCCGCGTTTGTTCCAGCTGTCGTTGTGCGTCGGCGGCGAGTCGTTTGGTCGCATCGATCTCTTGATCCTTGGCAAACAAGGACGCGTCGAAGTCATCCGACTTGGCCTTCAAACTCGCGACGGTCTCGATCAGCGACGTTTTCTCTTCCGAGACCGCCGTCAGTCGCGCGGTGGTGTCGTGAAGTTGATTGCGAAGCATCTCGATGGCACGCTGGGATTCTTGCCGATCACAGGAAGATTCGACAAGCACCGCCTCAAGCTCGGTCTGCAACTGCCGGATTTCCGATTCCCGCAAGTCCGCCAGATGATCCAGGTCGGCGTTGATCAGCTCCACCATTTCGTGGTCGGTTTGCAAGATCCCGACGGTCGCCTCCAGCGTTTCGAGTTCGTCTTCGCAGATCGCGAACGCTTCGGAGGTTTTGGATCGGAATCGGGCGAATTCGTCGACCAGTTGCGTGTACCGGAGACGTTCTCGCTCGTGCTCGCTTTCGTACCATTCGCTCAGCTGGACAGCTTGTTCTTGAGCGGTTTTCCAATGTTCCAGGATCTCGTCCTGGTCATCCATCTGCTGTTGCAGGGCTTTGATCGTTGCGAGCTTGTCCGCGATCGCTGCGTTGTGCCGGCTGACGATGGAGTCGTGGGCGCGTTGGAGCGATTCTTGTTCGGCCGACGCGGCCTGCGCGACGTGCTTCAGTTCATGTTTCAACGTCGCAACGTGCCGGTTGACGGCTTGGGCAGCGCTGCGAGCTTCGGCAAGTTGTTGTTTGACGGTCGCGATTTCTTGCTCGTGGTTGTCCCGTTCGGTCCGCGTTTCATGCTGCAACACCGAGAGCTGTTGTTGCAGCGTTTCGATTTTTCCCACCAAGAACTGTTTTTGTTGCGCCAGCGCTTGCTCGGCCCGTCGGCGGATCTCAGCGGCTTGCCGGTTGTTGGCAGCATGAGTGGACGCGAGCAGCTGGCGCAGACGCGCGATTTCGGCATGGTACAAACGGAAATCGGCCGCCGGCCAAGGGGGCAAACCATGCCTTGCCGCGTCATGCATCACGTCGGGGGGCATGCCGACCGAATGCGTGTGGTAGGCCTGCGGAGCGGTGGTGTAATGGGTGCGCCGGCGATCGTCCATCGAATGATCCCATCCCTGGGAAAGTGTTTCGCGCCGCGAGATCGAAAGAGCCGTGTCGACGTCCCCACCCGCGGTTTCATTGCGCGTGAAACATACGTCAGCCCGTCTGCTCAGTGGAAGGTCAGTTTCACGGCACCGATTGATAGCAACCAGCGACGAGCAACGACCCTCTGCTCGCTGCGATCGACCCTCCCTGCCGGGGAGGTTGGTATCTACACAAGTCGCTTTTTGCCCAAAGGGCATGCATATCCTTAGCCTGGGGCAAGCAAACGGAGCATTTGCGATGGTTGCGCCGCCCCAGGAACCTCATCGCAATGAGGTTGGATTTGGCCAACGGCCATGCACAAACTCAGAACCGATCTGACATACAAACGATGTGTAGATACCAATGCTGCCAGGGGAGGGTGGCTTCACACCTCAATGACGAACCCACCGTGTAACGTGGTGCGTCCGAGAGTCGAGCAAAGCGGGAGGCGGTCGGCTATCATCTTGCAAGGCTTATTGGGACCGGCTGTTCGGTCGTCCGTCACCTTTTTCTGTGGGGAATTTGATGCGATTCGTTGTTTTGATGATGGCCGTTTGGGCCACCGGCTTGCTTTCGATCCGGCACTCCCTCGCGCAAACGAGTTCAACGGAGAGCCCCGCCGGCAACGAAAAGGTCGCGGAGATCTTTCGCACGTTCTCCGCCAAGGGCGCCCAACGTGACGCGTCCGAGCTGACACCGCCGGATCAGATGATCGACCGGCTTCGGCTCCGCAGCGACGTCGAAGCCGATTTGATCGCCCACGAACCCGAGCTTTCGCAGCCGTTGTTTCTGTCCTGGGATTCGCGCGGTCGCATGTGGGCAGTGCAGTACCGCCAGTACCAGTACCCTGCCGGGCTGAAGGTCGAGCGTTTCGATCAATACCTGCGGGCCGTTTACGACAAGGTGCCCGAACCGCCGCCCCATGGCGCCGTGGGGGCGGACAAGATCACGGTGTTCAGCGATACCGACGGCGACGGTCTGTATGACGCCAGCAAGGACGTCATCACGGGACTCAACATCGCCACCTCGGTCCAAGTCGGTCCGAAAGGCATCTGGGTGTTGAACCCGCCATATTTGCTGCACTATCCCGATGCCGACGGCGATGACGTGCCCGACGGCGATCCGGAAGTGCATCTGTCGGGATTCGGGCTGCAAGACACGCATTCGGTGGCCAACAGCCTGTTGTGGGGACCGGACGGTTGGCTGTACGGTGCCAACGGCAGCACCACGGCCGGAACGGTCAGCTCACAAGTGACCAAGGGCGTTCGTTTCGAAGGCCAGTGTATTTGGCGATATCACCCCGAGTCGAAAGTCTTCGAAATCTATGCCGAGGGCGGCGGGAACACGTTCAGTCTGGAGATCGATTCGTACGGACAAGTTTTTTCGGGAACCAACGGCGGTAGCAAACGCGGTTATCACTATCCGCAAGGCAGCTATTCGGACAAGAACTGGGGCAAGCACG
>NZ_JBFHKV010000169.1:0-10506 GCF_041595215.1 Stieleria sp.
GAGCGGCTAAAGCCTGGACACCAGCGCAGGTTGGTGTCCAGCCTTGAGGCGCATCCCGGTCGCTGCGGAGCAGCGAAATGGGCGGCTAAAGCCTGGACACCAGCGCAGGTTGGTGTCCAGCCTTCAGGCGCAACCTGCCTCCAGGGACTTCACCGATGGTTGCCCGTCGTTTCGCGGTAGGCGGTGGCCATGATGTCGTTGGTCGCCATGCCGAGTTCGCCGGTCACCGTCGGGGGTCGGCCGGAGAGAAGGGCGTCGGTGAAGTCGCTGATCAGTGGGGCGTGCAAATTGGCGTGCGGGGGATGCGACTCGGTACGGCGTCCTTCTGCGGTGATGATCGTCAAGTCGCCGCCGTTGAGGTCTTCGGTGGTCGCTCGACCGTCGGTGCCGATCACTTCCAAACGGTCCGGTGTGTCGACGGTGCCGAAGTAGCATTGCAGCACGCCATGGCACCGGTTTTCGAATTCGATCAGCAGCGATGCCATGTCTTCGGTGTCATGTTCCGGCGATGGGGCGCAGGACGCTTGGACGTGTCGCGGTCTGCCGAAGAGTTGCAGGAACAAGTCCAATCGGTGGCTGCCGATGTCCATCAGCGGGCCGCCGCCACCGAGGGCTTTCACGACCCGCCAGTCTTCGGTGGGGAATCGTGTCGGATTGCCCGTCGTCGCCAGGATCGAAAGCGGACGCCCCAGGGTCCCGTCGGCGATCAATTCGGCCAACCGCAAGACGACGGGATAAAAACGCCGGTAGTACGCCACGCCCAAGGTGACTTTGGCCGTGGAACAGGCGGTGATCATCCGCTGGCATTCCGCTGGCGAATAGGCCATCGGTTTTTCGACCAGCACGTGTTTGCCGGCTTGGGCGGCGGCGATCGTTTGGGCGCAATGCCGGTAGACCGGAGTGGCGATGTAGATGGCGTCCAGGTCTTCGCGGGCAAACAGTTGCTTCGCCGACGTCGTCAACGTGGGGATGTCGAATCGTTTTCCAAAATCCTCCAGCAGGTGTTCGGTCCGCCGGCAGGCGGCCGCCAATTCGGAGCGTTCATCGGCGATGATCGCGTCGGCAACCCGTTTGCTGGCGATATCGCCGCACCCCAGCAATCCCCAGCGTATCGTCATGATGCGTTTTGCGTTTCCGAGGAAGTCATTGGCGGCGAATGCCGCAGAGAAAAGATCGGACGAAAAGTAGAGAAGACATCCAGCCTCACCGATCCTGGGATGACGGTCTGGAAGCCAATCCCAGCCCAAACGCGACGTCCTGCGTGCCGACGCGTCTAGACCTTCAGCGAAACTCGAAGCTCTTCATCGCTGTTTGGATGGGACCTGTCAAGTGTGTTGATTCTCAGCCGCAGCTCAGAATCAGAAAAAGTCCCCTGCACCCAGCCGCTTGGCTGTTTTGCATCGAAAACGTAAGCGACGGCGGGAAGGTTGACCAAATGAAGTTGCGCGGCGTCGCCGTCAAGCACTCGGTTTTCCCAGCGATGCGTGTGCCCGTAGAAGTAGGCTTTCACTCGAGGGTGCTGCTGCAACAAAGTTGTAAACGCCGCCGTGTCTTTCACGCCCGAATAGGCTTTTCCGCCAGCGGGTGGTGAGAACTGCAGGTTGTGGTGGCCGACGACGACGACCGGGCGCTGCGTGTCGGCGGCCAGGAATTCCTTCAGCCACTGGAGCTGCGCCGCGCCGATCTCGCCGGTGACTTGATTGACTTTCCAGAGCGAGTCCAACAGCACGACGTCGGTCTGGCCGAGTCGGATCACATCGACATGCTTGTCCTCGACCGCGACGTCGTTGGATTGCTGATCGTTGAGGGCTTGATAGAGCGGGCCGCGGTCATCATGGTTGCCCATCGTGACGTGCAACTGGAGGCCGGCGTTGTTCAGCGGCGCGACGAGTTCCGCAAAGGTGGCGTAGTCACCCGGCAGCCCTTTCAGATACGCGCAGTCGCCGTTGACGATGACGTGCGATCCGGAGGGGAGAGCGTCGACGACTTGACCGACGACCTGTTCCAAATGCTCCGCCATCCGGATGCCCCGCGCGACGGTGTTGGTGTCGGCGTCAATGTGCGTGTCCGACAGAAACGCCATTTGCGGTGCAGGTTGCGGAGCCGGCTGGGCGTTCGCGGCGGTGGAAAAGGCGAGGGTGGACGACGCAGCGATCGCCTGGAACTGGCGGCGGTTGATTCGGTGGTTCATGGATGGGTGTTGATTCGGGTGATTCAAGGTGCTGGTGTGGGTAATGATTGTAAACGATGGGTCACGCGCCGGTCGCTGACGCTTCCCGCTGGTGCATGTCAGCACGTGGCGTGAGCCAGTGGCGCGTGTGTGTCGGTGTCAAACGCACCACGCGCCGGTCGCTGATGCTTCCCGCTGGGGTTAGTTGCGTAGACTCGCCTGCAGGTACTCGATCAAATCGGCCATCGCTTGGGGCGGGATCGCTTTTTCGAAGCCTTCGGGCATGATCGATTGATTGGTGTTTCGGAGCAACTCGATGTCCTGCCGCAAAATGGTGTCGGACACATTTTCCGCGCGGCGCAGGGTGATGCTGTTGGCGTTTTCCGATGCGATCATGCCGGCAACCGTCCGGCCGTCGGTGGTCAACACGACGTAGTTGACGTATTGCGGATTGACTTCACGGTTGGGGTCCAACACGTTGGTCAAAATCGATTCGCCGCCGCGTGTGGCTGCTGCGGCCAAGCTGGGACCGATCGCGTGCCCGACATCGCCCGACTGATGACAGCCGGCACATTGCTTCTTAAATACCTCGGCACCGCGCTGGGCATCACCGGTCAACTGAAACGTTTCCTGGTACTGTTGGATGACCGCCTCCCGTGACGGACCCTTGGTCGTTGCCAGGTAGCCTTCGGCCCGTTTTCGCAGTTCCGGATCGCGGCTGGAGGCGAGTGCATTCCAACGCGCCAACGAAATGTCCGCCGCGTCGATCGTTCCTGCATCGATGGCATCCAGCACGGCGGCCGATCGCTTGGCGGTCGCAAACAGGACGTCGCCGGCGGCACTGCGAAGCCGCGGACTCCATGTCGGCCAGGGTCCCAACAGAATCTCAACCAACTCGGGCGACTCGCTGCGGTCCAACGCACCGATGACGGCCAGCTGTAACTCCGACGATTCGCTATCGCGCAAGACCTTCACCAGCGTGGGGAAGATTTGATCGATCGGTGCGTCGGCCAACCAGCCGATCGCCCGAATGCGTTCGGCATCGGAGTGCTTCGTCTCGGCAACCTGGGCCAACGCCATCGAGATCAGACCGGCGGCGAGCGACTCGGCGCGAGCATACAGTTCCTCGCCGATTGAATCCCGACGATCGGCCCGATTCAAACGCCCGATTGCGGGTAACAAGCCGGGATGATGCGCTGCGCTGACCAACGCAGAAAGCGACCGACGCCGCTGGTCGTTCTTGTCACCACGGTCGATTTGGCTGGACAGACGCAGCAGGAACGGGGCAAGCGGTTCGACGGAGTCGGATTTCAACAACGCGGCAAACAATCGATCCGGGTGACCGCTCGTGGAACTCGACACGGCGGTCTGGATCCAGCGATCGGTGGGGTTTTGCAGTGCCAGCTCGGCGAGCCAATCCGACTTGGCCTCGAACGAAAACTCACCGAGCGAAAACGCCAGTTGATAGCGGACGTCGATCGATGGATGGCGAACCAGCGGTTTCAGATCGCCAACGATGTCTTGGTCCGACGCAAACTGTTCGGCCAATCGAATCGCATGGCGGACGACTTGGGGATGAGGATCGTCAAAGCGGTCGATCACGTCCTGGGGCGTGAGCAAACCGAGGCCGTCGAGCGCGTAAAGCGAATGCAAGCGTCCCTGGGCGGACGAGCTTTGTCCGACTTGACGACGCAGCGTCTCGCCGATCGTTTTGTCCTGGCGTTGGTAGATCAATCGGGCCGCCGTCTCGCGGTGCCAAGCGTTGGGGTGCTGTAGCAACTTTGCCAACGACTCGGTATCGAACGTGTCCAGCTTGGGAGTCGGCCGATGGTGGTACCCGTCGGGCACGACGCGATAGATTCGGCCCCGATTGCGACCTGATGTCAGGTCCACATGTTGCTTGATCTCCGGCGGAAGACTTTTGGGGTGTTCGATGACTTCGCGGTAAACGTCCACGACCGAGAGTGCGCCATCGGGGCCGCAAGCGAATTGGGCAGGCCGAAACCAGTTGTCTTTGGAAGCCACGAATTCCGATTTCGGATCGATTCGTTCTCCGATCAACTGCACACCCGCCGGCGTCAGACGTTTGCGATGGATCAGGTTGCTGCCGACATCACCGACGATTGCCAGCGCGTGATCGTCTTGGGGCCAGGCGTCGCCGCGATAGATGGTCACGCCGGTCGCACCGGTGAAGTAGCCTGCCGCGCGGCCGCCGCCTTCGATCGGGCCGCGAACGAGTCCCGCGACGCGCAGCCGTGTTCGGACGACGCGCCACGGTTCGACCGGGCTGATCCGAAACACTTCGGCTTGCGGTCCATCGGCGGCGATCGATTGACGAGCCGACGGGGCGACCAGCAACGGGTTCCGTTTGATGTAGCGATCTTCGTACATCACTTGTTGCAGGTGATCGCTGTTGGAGGAAACGAATTTGCGTCCCCAGTCATCAAAACACATTCCGTGCTGGGCGCCGCCGCTGGTCAATGTGAACGCGTAGGTTTCCGGATCAAACGCCATGTCGTGTCCGCGGACTTCCACGGCCGCAGATTCGTCTTCGTCGGCTCGTCGTACTTTGCCGCCGACGGTGCCGCAGGCCAGATGGATGCGGTTGTCTAAACCCCAATGAAAGGAGTTCAATAGGCCTTGGACGTTTCCGATCGAGAATCCGGTGAAGACGACTTTCTTTGAATCGGCGACGCCATCACCGTCGTGATCCTTCAGGTAAAAAATGTCCGGCGCGTCGGCCACGAACAGGCCTCCGTCGTAGGGAAACAGGGCCGTCGGCCAGAGCAAGTTGTCGGCGTAAACGGTGTGGCGATCGAAGACGCCGTCGTCATCGGTATCGATCAGCCGCGTGATGCGTGAGAGCTTGTCATCGCGGTCTTCGCTGTAGCCACGCATCTCACAAACAAACAGTGCGCCGTCGGCATCCCATTCGATCGCCACGGGGCTGTTGACCAAGGGCTCGGCGGCGACGAGTTGAATGTGGTAACCGTCGGCGACCCGGAAATCATCGAGGGTGTCGCCGGGTTCGGTCGGTGCGATCCGCGGCAATTGATCGGCGAAGTCGGCGGCAGGGGTGGGGGTAAAAAAGAGCAGGGCGGCCAGGCAGGGGAGGAACAAACGGTAGGACAGACGAATCATGATGCGTCGGACTAAGGCGGGAGGGGGAGGGAAGGGGGAGGGGGAGCTGATGTCGAGAGAAGCTACTCTCGCCAGAGCGTGGACGTTCCGCCGTCTGGCGACGGCAGCTACGCAGCCGCCAGTCATTGACCACTCGTTGCTGAGTCTTCCACGCCGAGCAACTGCGCGATGTTGTCCATCAGAATGCGTTCGCAACTTTTGTCGACGCGCGACGCCCGCGGGCTGGTTTCGTAGCCGCCTTGTCCGTAGGCGATCTCGGTGCCGATGTAGCCTGGACCATAATCACCATAGGCGGCCATGGCGACGTGCAAGTCGTCGCGCATCTTCTTCGCGGCCAGTTGGTATTCGACGAACAGCTCTCCGGGCATGTGCAGCACGCGAACATCGCCGACGGCCAGGCACGCCAGGTCGATCTTGTGACCGGATTGACAGCGTCCGAGCCAAGCCAAGTCGGCGGGCACGTTTTGGGTGTCGGCTGACGATGGGTTCTGCAATGCCGCTTGCAACTGCTCTCGGTCCAAATGAGGTGCCGGCGGCAACGCGACCGGGGCGACCGACCAGGTAATCGATTCGGGGCGGACCGGGAAACGCTCGGCAGAATCGAACGCGCGTTTCATCGCGTCGGCGACACGGGTGGCCAGGATCAAACGATTCGCCTTGTCGCCGTCGTTGTATTTCCCCGCGCCGATGTTTCCGCCGGCCCCATTGAAATGGATGTGCATCGTTTCGGGGACGTCTTGCCCGCGGATGATTCGTGCGATGCCGGGGAAATCGGGACTGGGGACGCCGGTGCGGTAATAGCTTTGCGGATGACAGGCATAGTAGGTCATCGAAGCAAGCGCCTTGTCGCCGTCGTAGAACACCAGGCAATTCAGTTCGGGGTCGATCGTTCCTTCCGGTTCGGCTCGCAAGTCAGGGTCGCGGCAGGTGGTGTACCGCGTCGCTTTGACCTTTCCGTCGGGACCGAGCAACCGTCGGTTCGACGCAACGTTCTCGACGACGGCCGTGCCGAATCCGGCGTGTGTGATCGGCTGGGCGTGGGGCAGGGCGGCGGTGACGGTTTGACCAAGCTGGTGCAGCACGCCGCGTTGGAAAGAGCTTTCGTACGGGCCCAGATCCGTCGCGCCGGCGTGGTGGAGGATCTGCTCGGCGGTGAAGTCGCAGCGTGGTGCGTCGTGTTGATGCAGGCAATGCACGGCGACGCGGTCACGAGTCGTTTCGGCGGCCGCCGCCAGGGCGTCGCGGAACGCATCGTGGGCGCCGTTGGCGATTCCGATCCAATCGACCGCACACAACACGATCGGCTGGTCGGCGCCCAGAATCACCAGACCGCGACATCGCAATCCCAGCTCGTCGCTGCGGCGAACCGGGTCGTAAGCCATCATCGAACCGACCGGCGGGGTGACGTCCAGATCGAAGGTCGCGATCTTGACGGTATCGCTTTCGGCGGCATGTCCGCGGGCAGCAAAGTCTGGAAGCCAACTCAGCACGAGCAAGGCGAGAAACACGAGAGCGTTGAGGCGGGGGCGATGAATCTTGTGCGACATAGAGAATCGTCTCGGCGGGAATTGGGGGGGAGGTGGGGTTTCCCATGATAGCCGGTCACGCCGCCGGAAACACGCTCGACGCGATCCATTCGTCTGGCAACTTTTGGGGAGCAAAAGACGACGCTGGCAAACCCGGATCAATTACAATCTCAGTTCCTGCCCGATCGTCCCACCCACCCGAGAAAGAGTTCCCAGTGATGCGTTTCTTCAAAATTTCCGTTTGCATGTTGTTGTCGTTCGTCGCCGCCGAAGCGATGGCGATTGATGTCGGTGACAAGGCGCCGTCCTTTGAGGCGACCGATGATCGCGATGAGACCTGGAAGTCGTCCGACCACGTCGGCAAAAAAATCCTGGTCGTCTATTTCTATCCGGCCGACATGACGGGGGGATGCACGGCCCAGGCCTGTGGCTATCGCGACAAGATGGATTCCTTTACCGCCGACGGTGTGGAAGTGGTCGGGGTCAGCGGTGACTCGGCCAAGAATCATCGCGTCTTCAAGAAAGCCCACCAGTTGAATTTTACGCTGTTGGCCGACACCGATGGGAAGGTCGCCAAAGCGTTCGGCGTCCCCGTCACCCTGGGTGAAAAAACGGTGACGAAGATCATCGATGGCACCGAAACCGATTTGTTGCGAACCGCCACGGCAAAGCGATGGACCTTTGTGATCGGGCTCGACGGCAAGATCGCCTACAAAGATTCCGCGGTCAACGCCAAGCAAGATCCAGAGAAGATCGAGGAAGTGATCAAGTCGTTGAAGTAGAAGGGCATGCGGTGCATGCCGCTCGTCTTTGGTAGGGCATGCTGTGCATGCCTTCTGTCACGCACAGCGTGACGTGGATGTCACACACAGCGTGACCTACGCAAACAGCGAGACTTGTTTCGCGGGTGCAGGGCGGTAGGCCGGTCGATCGATCGTGTAGCGGCGTAGCAGCGTGCCGGCCAGGGCGATACCGCTCAAATAGGCCGCTTCGACTCGGCTGCCGCCGCACCAATCACCACAGACGCCGATTCCGGTGGTGGCGTCGAAAAGGCATTCCTGATCGAGCGGTTTCTCGGGCACGGCGTAACGCCAACGGTGTGCGGTCGCGTAAAGCGGCTGCGTGACCGTTTCACCGAGCAGCGACTCGAAGGCCTGTTGCAAGGTTTGCAGGACACGGTCAGGGTCGTCATCGACGTGCGCATTCGACCATTCCGCCGACGCATGGATGACCCACGAAGCGGGTGAAGTCCGGCCGGGTTTCTTGTCGTTCCTTGCGATCCATGCGATCGGGCTGTTGTCGACAAACGCACCGTCATACGGGACATCCGACAGCGACGGGTCGGCAATCATCGCGGCCCAGCACGGACGCATGTTGACCGAGCGCACCGTCTCGGCCAACTCGGTATGGCCGTCGATCAATGCGAGCGTTTGAGTCGGCGGGCAGTTGCACAACACCACGTCGAAGGGTCCGTGTTTTTCCCCGTCGGTCGTTTCGATCTGCCATTGCCCGGCTGCCTCGGTCAAGCGCGAAATCGTTTTCCCCAACCGCAGCGTCAATCCTTCGGACAAATGTTTTGCGACGGCGTTCATGCCGGGGATGCCCAGGTAGCGGGGCGTGTCATTTTTTTCGCCGAGGATCTCGCCTTGGGCATCCAGGTGCACGATTCGACCCATCCAGGGTTCGACCACCCCGTCGTGAATCCAGCTGTTGACCAGTCGACAGAACCGTGCGTCGCGGGCCGTGAAGTACTGGGCGCCGTGATCAAACTGCAGCTCGCTCTTGGCGTCTGGGTGCGTGGCGCGGCGGGTGGCGGTCCGTCCGCCGACGCCGCGTGATTTGTCGAACACCGTGACATCGATTCCGTGATCGGCCAGCGTCCGTGCGGCCGTCAGTCCGCCGATGCCGGCACCGATGACCGCGACACGGGGAAGCGTCGCGGCGATGGGGCGGTCGACATGCCGGCGGAAACGTTGCAGATCGATTTGACTGGCGTGTTCCTCCACGCAGCGTGGACGGAGTTTGCCGATCACCGGTTGCTCGGGCGTGAACGGGCGATCGAACTGGCCGTAACACCAAAGCACGCCGCCGTAGGAGGCCGGGTTGCGACCATCGAGCGAGTAGCGGTGATTCAAATCCAACGTCAATTGAAGGGCGCGGGAGGGAGTGTCCAGCCAAGGGAGGAACGCTTTTCCCCACGTCATCCGGACGTTGTTGTGTAATTCGCCATGTTTGAGCAGACTGCGCTGGGCGGCGTCCCAAAGTGGGCGTCCCGTCTTGGCCCGCGCCAGGGTTTCCCAACTGCAATTGGCTTCACGCGGATCCCCTTCGTGGCGGCACAGCGACTGCTTGGCCCAATCCGGCACCGCGTCCAAACTGTCAATGATCTCGCGATGGTGAAAGCAATAGTGAAACGACATCTCACGCCAGGTCAGCAACTCGTCGAGAAACTTTTTCGCGTTTTGCTGTGCCGCTTCCCGAGCGATCCGGAACGGGCTGACCATTCCGTAATGCAGGTAAGCGCTCATTCGGCTGGCGCCTTCGGGTCGCAGCGGGTCGTGGCGCGCCTGGCGATACTTTTCCAGTCCGTGTGTTTTGAACGCGTTCCAACGCGCATATCCCGCGCGGGTTCCCCCGGGGGTGTCCGCGACCGGCGCGATCGAATGATCGATCCGGCACTGGCCGATCAAGGACGCCAGATCCACGTCTTGCAACGAGATCGGATGCAGGCCCAGTGACGACGTGAGCCCTTCGACGTCACACATTGGGACGTCGACCTGTTGTTCGGGATAGACCTTGGTTAACCGTTCGTCGTAGAGAGGTTGAGCGTGGCGGCGAAAGTCAGCGGCGGAGGTGAATGCCTGGTCGAGCAAGGTGACCGGGGCGACACAGGAGCAGTCGACGGTGGCTACCGGTGTCTTGCAGGTGGCGACCAATCGATCCATCCAGCCGACGAGCGGTTGCACCGGCATCTCTTCGGTGATCAGGCAAGCGGCCACACGCGTCAGGTTCCGCAGGTACGGTCCGCGTTGTCCTTGACGCTGCAAATGAAACGCGGCTACGATGCCGCGGTCGGCCAGTTCACGTTGCACATCGCGATGGCCCTGCAGCATGAACGCGTGCAGTCGGTCCGAAGCGTACGGGTACTCTTCGCTGAGCCCATGGTAGACCAGCAGTGGCAGTCCGTTTTGGCGGGCCAGGCAAATCGCGGCATCGAGCGCCGGGTTCTCGTGAGCACGCAGCGCGTTGTGCATCCAGTACAGCACAAACTGCCCTGGCTCGTACGCCCGCTCCTCGGGCGACGCCATCCAACGAAGACGCTCGGCAATGTGTTTGGGAAGTGCGGTGTCCAAGAGTTCCGGTCTCGGTCGGAGAAAAGACGATCCTGCGTCACATCGTATGACAGTGGCAAACCTTCAGCCGTGGCGGATCATCCAGCGGGCGAGGCGTCCGGGGGGCAGGCCAGGGCAAAGGTAGCGATTTGGCGGGACCACGTCTGGATGGGAATCGCGTCCATGCTGCTGTGCGAACGCCTGTGCCGCCAAGCGACCGCTAATCACGGCGCCTTCCATCGTGGCCGGCCAACCCGTTTGCGTCCAATCCCCCGCCAGAGCGAGCCAGGGCAGTTGCGTGGTCGCAGCCGGACGGATCGCATCGACATCCGGACGC
>NZ_JBFHKV010000170.1:0-10492 GCF_041595215.1 Stieleria sp.
CCCACGGAAACGTTGTGAGATGAACGCTTCACCGACCGAATCACGCGACCGGGTCAACGCCATTGACCATCAAGTCGCGCATCTTTGGATGGTGCGAACATTCCTCAAGCACGCCGACGAAGCGGAAGACGACGAAGAACTACGGAGTGTCGTCAGAGACATTTACGACTTCATCCTGGCGGTAGGACCGATCGACGACGTCCAGGACGATGCGGTCTATCTGAAGATGGCCAAAAAGAAACTCTCCAAGCTCCGCAAAGCCACCGAGTTATACGAGGAGATTCAACCCGAAGTCAGCGGGCACACGAACTTTGTGATGGCCGCCAAGTCACTCCGCCTGGCGCTCGACGCCATCACTCACATCGTCCATCCCCCCGTGGCGTAAGCTTCCAGCTTGCGTCCCAACCAGTGGCGTAAGCTTCCAGCTTGCGTCTCTTGGCCCCTGGGCCAGTGGCTTAAGCTTCCCGCTTGCGTTTCTTGGCCCCTCGGGCCAAACCCTAACCGCCCCCCAACCACCACGGCCCCTTCCGTGCCCGATTCCAAATCCAAGACGAAAGATTTTATCGATCCGACGTTTCTGTTTCGGTTTGAAGTCGAGATCCGTAAAGCGGATTTGGAATGGACCTCCAAGGGCCTGAAACTTCCCGAGAGTTGCCGGATGCCATCGTTCGGGGCGCTCGGTGGACGCAAGGTATTTGCCGATGTGCGCCTCGGCTGGTCCGAAGACGGGATCGGGGTCCAGATTCTGGTCAATGGAAAGCGGCAAGTGCCCTGGTGCCGCGAGACGCGACTGGATGAAAGCGACGGCTTTCATTTGTGGTTGGACACGCGATGCAGCCCCAACATTCACCGGGCGACACAATACTGCCACCGTTTTCTTTTCATGCCTGCCGGTGGTGGTCCGAGGCGCGAACGTCCGATCGCGTCTCTGATCGAAATCAATCGCGCCCGCGGTAACCCCAAGTCGATCGCGGCCGACGCGTTATCGATCAAAGCGTTCGCGCGGCACGACGGCTACGAGTTGTGCGGTCTGATCCCCAGCTCCGCACTGACCGGATTTGATCCATCCGATCAATCACGTCTGGCGATCTATTACGCCGTGATCGATCGCGAACTCGGTTGGCAAACGCTCGGCGCCGGCCCTGAATACCCCGTCACCGAAGACCCCAGCCTGTGGGCCGACGCAGTACTGGTTTAGTTAGCTGTTAGCAGAAAAATGATGGGCAGAAAAGCGGACGGTGAACGGCAACGAGTCAGACAAGAAAATGGGTGACAGGAAAATGTCGGACATCGTCTGAAGACGGAAGTACTGAAACTTGGAACCTGAAACTTGAAACCTAAAACCCCCTCCCCGAAGGTCCCACCGTGAAGTTTCCTTTGCTGGTCGCTCTCTGCCTTTGTATGGCATCGATCGCTGTCGCCGATGGCCCCGCCGACAATCTCGCGGATTCGGTCCGGCCGATTCCGCCGCTGGGCGAGGACTTGGATGACGCACAGTCGCAACAACTGATCGACGCATGCCAGAACGTCCGCCGCGCTTGGGGTGAATTGCTCGGGCGCGCCGAAGAAAAAGCTCGGTCGGGAAACAAGTGGCAACGGGCACAGCATCAGCAATCGCTCCAGACGCTGTCGGAGTTGACGCCAGAAATCCTGGTCTTTCCCCGTGCGGTCGAACTCGCGCTGGAGTTCAAACAGTTTTACCAACCGAACGATTTCAACAACGCGGTCTCGCTGTTGGAGGAGGCAAAACGTCGGATCGATGTCGCCGGGGTGACGCCGCAGTGGAGTCGGGTCGTGGGGATCGGTGACGGAGAGCACCAGCAACTGATTATCGGCGGCTATCAATCCAAGATCGATCGGTCGTACCAGCCCTACGCGGTGGTCATTCCGGCCGGATACACCCACGGTGACTCGCGGCCGAGACGATTGGACATCTGGTTTCACGGGCGTGGTGAAACACTTAGCGAAGTCAGTTTCTTGGCCAAGGGACGCACCTCCGCCGGCCAATACACTCCCGCCGACACGTTTGTCTTGCACCCTTATGGTCGCTACAGCAACGCGTTCAAATTTGCCGGCGAAGTCGACGTGTTGGAAGCGCTCGAACACGTCCGCGACCACTTGCCCGTCGACCGGTCGCGCACCAGCGTACGCGGTTTTTCGATGGGCGGCGCCGCATGCTGGCAGTTTGCGACCCATTACGCCGATCGCTTTTTTGCCGCCAATCCCGGTGCGGGGTTTTCCGAAACGCCTGAGTTCTTGAAGTCGTTCCAAGGCGAAGACCTTTCGTCGACTCCGGATTACCAGCGGACGCTTTGGCGACTGTACGATTGCCCCCACTGGTCACGCAATCTGGTGCACTGTCCGACCGTCGCCTACAGCGGAGAAATCGATCGCCAGAAACAAGCCGCGGATGTGATGGAGGCGTCGTTGGCCCGGCACGGTATCGATTTGGTGCACGTCATCGGGCCGCAAACCGCGCACAAAATCCACGAGGATTCCAAGGTTGAAATCGAAGCTCGGATGAATGCTCTGGCGGCATCGGTCCAGCCGACGGTGCCACGGACGATCGATTTCACGACGCAGACCTTGCGTTACAACCGCATGCACTGGGTCACCGTTGACGGTTTGAAGAAACATTGGGACACCGCGCGCGTTCAGGCGAAATTCATCGACACGGAAAGTCAGACACGCATCGCGGTAGAGACATCCAACGTGACGCACCTGCGGTTGGACTTTGCTCCCGGACAGTGGCCGGGACTTCTTCCCGAGCGCCCCATCGTTGTCATCGATGGCTCCGAATGCCAAACGCCGGCGGTGCGATCGGATCGGTCTTGGAACGCGGAGTTTGTCCTTCGCGACGGGCGTTGGCTGTCCGGCAAGATCGACGAGGCCGGCGTTCGTAAGCGACCGGGTTTGCAAGGACCGATCGACGACGCCTTCATGGACTCCTTTCTGTTTGTGCTTCCCTCCAAACCATGCGATGACCCGGCCTTGCAAGCTTGGGTGGCTGCCGAAGCCGAACACGCACAGTTGCATTGGCGAAAGCACTTTCGCGGCGACGTTCAACGGGTTCTGGATCGCCAGCTGACGAAAGAGCAAATCGCCACGCACCACTTGGTCCTGTTCGGCGACCCGGAATCCAATTCCGTGATCGCTCGACTTGCCGACGCCCTGCCGGTCAAATGGAACAACGACACCATCGAGCTGGGATCGAAGACCTGGCCTCGCAAGGCTCGCGCGGTCGCAATGATCTATCCGAATCCGCTAAGCCCCGACCGCTACGTCGTGCTCAACAGCGGCTTCACCTTTCGCGAATACGACTATCTGAACAACGCACGGCAAACGCCCAAGCTGCCCGACTGGGCGATCCTGGAGATCGAAGGCGGCGCGACGATGCGAGATCCCGGCAACGTTCAAGCGGCGGGATTTTTTGACGAACGGTGGAAGCCTTGAGACGATGGTGACGGAGAGGCGTGGGGGGAGAAGGTGGAATGACGGATGGCAGAATGATACGGGGCAGAATGATGGGGAGAACACGCTGAGAGGGCGCGCTGCTTCACTTGTTCCCGGGCCCTAACCATCGCTGTGAAGCATTGATTTCCGATGGTCTTAGCGGAAGGGCGCAAGTCGTCCGGTTTGACCTTGAAAGACCGGAGGGCTCGCGCCCTGCCGCTAAAATAAACGAACGTGGTTAGCGGAACGGCGCGAGCCGTCCGGTCCCGACGTAGGTAGACCGGAGGGCTCGCGCCCTGCCGCTAAAATAAACCAACGTTGTTAGCGGAACGGCGCGAGCCGTCCGGTGCCGGCGTAGGTAGACCGGAGGGCTCGCGCCCTGCCGCTAACAAGACGCACCCCGTTCGGTCTCAAAGTAAACCGAAGTGCCCACTGCGCGTCCGATGGCATGCACCACAAGTCCTACTCGATTCGCTTGAACGTCACAAGGATGTGCTGATTCTCAGGCGTGGACGTGAAGTCGGTGGGACGGTCTTTGTCGTTTCGCACAAAGCAAAGCTTTCGGTTCTTTTTACCGAGCTGATAGATCCCGACAAATTGATCGCCACTGCCTCCGCCCTCGGTCGCTGTGAAGTCAATGGTTTTGGGTGTTGCCCTCGGTGAAATCGTGCTTGTGCCTTTGCTCGTTTCCTTGTCTTCCGAACGCACGCTCCATGTGCCGTCATCGCCGTTGACGACCGTGAGCTTCTTCACGTCTTCGTTTTTTGCTTTGTTGCCGGCGATCACGAGCGAGGTGACTTGCCAGGTGCCCTGGAGTTTCTTGCGATCCTTCTGGACGGCCCGGTCTGTTGCATCGTCCGCATGCGCGGCGAGCGGAAAAGCGAACCCAGCCACCAATAGCCCTATCACTAAACTTCGCATCGCACCGGTCCTCCACCTCTAAACGGACAACAAAAAACATCCCCGATTGTAAACGTTGCGCCATCCTCCAGGTCCGATCACTTTTGGATTCGCGTATTCTTGTCACCCATTTTCTTGTCGCATTGCCACATGCTCATCGGCGGCAACTCGCCAATTGATTTTTCGGGCGTGCCAGAGCGACGGGACGTCCACCCGGCACTCGCGTAGCACCAACGTGATCAAGATCGCTTCGGTATTGGCCAACGTGACGCAAACCATCGAAAGGCGCACGAGCCAGGGGGTGATGCCTGCCAGCCAGAGGGCTGTGCCGGGGATGATGATCAACCAAACCCCCTTGGCGGCCCAGGTGTGGTAGCTGGGCAGCCGCCGAAACTTGATCAGACAGGCCAGCCAATTCAACGCATAACTCGTGATCGCCACCAGCATCCAATACTTCTCGGTGGCGACCAGATCGGGCTGGTACGCAATCAACGCGATCAGCACGGACGAATAGAAAACGGCGTCCGCGACCGTATCCAGACGTGCGCCGACGGCCGAAGTGGCGTGGGATCGTCGGGCCAGATATCCGTCCAACCATTCGGTGAAAACCAGAAAGATCGCCAAGGCGGCCAGCCAAGTCATCTGCTGGGCGATCGCCAACGGGACCAGCGCCGGGGAGCCTACAATACGAGACGTGGTGATCACGTTGGGAGCCGTCAACCAACGATCTGTTTCAGGTGCGATAGTCACGTTCCCGGCTCTCTCCCTCCTGCAACACCGCAGGCGGTTGGTGGGCTATCCAACGACACGAACCCGAGCATACCATTGATCCGGACACCACCCGAACCGAATCTTTGCGTGCCTTGCAGGCTTCCGACCAGCGACAACGATGAATCAGCAACCCAACAATCCGCTGCACGGAGTCACATTGGCAGACTTGCTGGAGCGGCTGGTCGAACGGTACGGGTGGGAAGAACTGGGCAACCGAATCCAAATTCGCTGCTTCACACACGATCCCAGTCTCAAATCAAGCCTGAAGTTTCTGCGGAAAACCCCCTGGGCCAGGGCCAAGGTGGAACGGCTGTATCTGCGGTCGATCTGCTACGAGAATCGAAACGTCGCTCCAAACTTTGGGAGCGGGGGCGATGTCGACGGACAGGATGGTGAAGACTGAGTGGGTTAGCCAGCGATGGGGGAATCGCAATCGGAAGGCAGAATGATACGGGGCAGAATAATGGCTGGCGGATTGATAGGGGCGGCCGAACGATCGGCGGCCTGATGCGTTCGGTGTGCAACCCATCGAGTGGTTGGCCGGGGGAAGAATCCGGCGATGCAGTGTTTTTGGGGTCGTGGTGGGGACGCCAAATACTGGGGCCGAACGGTGCTGTCACAGAAGGGTACTGCCACAGAACAGGCGGTCACAGAACGGACCGCGGAGAAAGAAGTAGCGAGGACTGGACTTGAACCAGCGACCTATGGCTTATGAAGCCACCGCTCTAACCGACTGAGCTACCTCGCCAAGTGCGGGACAGTATGCCAAAGCCGGCCAAGCCTGACAAGCCTCGTCTTGAACTCTCCCGCGGACCTTCTCCGACGGGAAAATCTTCGTCCTTGATTCACCGCACCGGCCGGTCTGACGGCAACGGCTCGGCGTCATCGGTCACTCCCGCCAGCCCCATCCTGTCCGGCAACTAAATTCTGGAACGCCTGTTCGGAGAGCACCTTGACCCCCAATTCGTTGGCCTTGGTCAGCTTGCTGCCGGCTTTTTCTCCGGCGACCAAAAAGTCCGTGTTTTTGCTGACGCTGCCCGACGCTCGGCCGCCCAGTTCCGTGATAAGTTTTTTGATCTCGTCCCGCTTGTAGTGTTTCAGGGTCCCCGTGACGACGAGGGTTTTCCCTTCCAACAAACGACCACCCTCGACCTCGACAGGTTCGGGGTCTTCCAATTTGACGCCTTCGGCGGCGAGTTCGTCGAGCGTTTTCCGGCCGTAGTCGCTGTGCAAAAATTCATGCAAACTCTTGGCGATGCGATCTCCGATCTCATGCAGATCCGCCAGATCTTCGACCGATGCCTCGCGGAGCTTTTCGAGGGTGTGGTACTTCGCCGTGATCAGCGACGCGACGCGTGGACCGACATGGCGAATCGAAATCGAGGACAGCACCCGGGCCAGCCCGCGATCACGGCTCTTGTCGATTCCCGCGATCAGGTTTTCAGCATTTCGCTCGCCGACCTTGACGACAATCAATTTCCCATCTTTCCCTTTGCGTTGTTTCAGCCAATCCAACGACGCGACCTGATCGACCGACAGACGATACAGGTCGGCGTAGCTGTGTAGCAGACCGTGGCCGAGCAGCAGGTCCACGACTTCCTCGCCCAGTCCATCGATGTCCATTCCGGGACGGCTGCCGAAGTAAATCAATCGCTGTTTCAGCTGTGCAGGGCATTGGGGATTGGGGCATCGGATGTAGACTCCCCCGTCGTCGCGAACCAATTCCGTTTCGCACTCCGGGCACGTCTGGGGAAAACGATACGGAGAAAGCTTTCCCTTGCGCAAGTGTTTTTCGACGCGAACCACCTTGGGGATGATCTTGCCCGCTTTTTCGACCACCACGACGTCGCCGATTCGAACGTCCAACCGTTCGATTTCGTCGGCATTGTGCAGCGAGGCGCGCGAGACAGTCGTGTCGGCGATCTCCACCGGTTCCAGATGAGCCACCGGGGTGACGGCTCCCGTCTTGCCGACTTGAACGCTGATGTCGCTTAAACGTGTGACCGCTTCGTAACGTTCGAACTTATAGGCGATCAACCATCGCGGACTCTTGCTCCGCATGCCCAGTTTTTCACGCTGCGCGAAATCGTTGACTTTGAACACAATCCCGTCGACCTCAAACGGCAGGTCGGGCATCCCCTGTTCCAGCTCGTCGACCGCCTCGATCACCGCCGCGGCACTGGGAAAGACGCGGACATCGGGTGTCATGGGAATGCCATACGCCGCGATTTCCTCCAGGAATTGCATGTGGTTGGTCGCGGCCAGCCCATCGACTTGTCCCACGCCATGGCAAAAGAATCGCAGATTGCGTTCGGCGGCGATGGCCGGATCGAGCAACCGGATCGTCCCGGCCGTGACGTTGCGGGTGTTCTTGAACGGCTCGGCTCCCGCGGCGACTTGCCGTTCGTTCAAGTCGGCCAGGTCCGTGTTGGTCATGTAGACTTCGCCGCGCACCTCCAAGACCTCGGGCGCCTTCTTTCCCTTGATGCGGAGCGGCAAATCACGAACGGTCCGGATGTTGTGCGTGATGTCGTCGCCGACGGTCCCGTTGCCTCGCGTCACCGCAAGCTTCATCTCGCCATTTTCGTAGCGCACCGAGGCGGCCACCCCGTCGATCTTGTATTCCATCACCCACTCGATCGGCTGGCCTTGGAGCAGTTTTTCGGTGCGGTCAAAGTAGGCTTTCAATTCCTCGCGGCTGTACGTGTTGTCGATCGACAGCATGGGGACCGAATGCGGAACCTGGACCAGATGCTCGACCGGTTGATCGCCGATGCGTTGGGTCGGCGAGTCGGGCGTGAGCAGATCGGGGTGCTCGGTTTCCAGGTCTCGCAATTCTTCCAGCAGCCGATCGTATTGCAAGTCACTGATCGACGGCTTGGCCAACACGTAATACGCGTGGTCGTGACGGCGAATTTCATCGCGAAGTGCTTGGACGCGTTTTGCCGGAGTCGTCATGGAATCGATCGAAAAAAGGTCGGTGGCAGACAAGGGGGCGACGTAATTTACCGCGTCGCTTCGGGGGCTCGCCACGGGGCACGGTTTGATTACGATACTTGGCGCACGTGAATTCCCCGTCTTCCCCGCTTGTTGCAAGGATTGTCCCATGGCTCGGCTCGCCCACCACGTTTTTTTTACGCTGAAAGACAACAGTCCGGCAGCGGTCGACAGCCTGGTCGCGGACTGCCAAAAATACCTGGACGATCACGACGGAGTGATCGGTTTTTCGGTCGGCCGCCGAGACGCCGAGCTAGACCGGCCGGTCAACGTGAAGTTTGACGTCTCGCTGCACGTGATCTTTCGCGATCGCGCGACCCACGACGTGTACCAAACGGCCCCCCGACACCTCGAATTCATCGAGCGTCAGAAAGAGAACTGGGCGACGGTTCAGGTCTGTGACAGCCTGCTGGAAGACTAGAGCCCCAGCTACCTTGAAACATAGGGTGCCGCGGAAAAGGGGTCCGGTACCAATGGCACGGGCAGGAGTGTTGGTGTGCAGGCTTTAGCCGCCCAGTGTCGCTGCTCCGCAGCGAACGGGAATCGCCTAAAGGCTAGACACCAACGTGCGCTGGTGTGCAGGCTTTAGCCGCCCGGTGTCGCTGCGGAGCAGCGAGTGGGAGCGCCTAAAGGCTGGACACCAACGGTTGCTGAATCACTAATTGGTCAAGTACCTGACCCCTTTTCCGCTCGTCAAAGTTGACGAAGCACTAGAGTCCCAGCACCTTTCGATAGACGTCCGCCGTGCGACTGGCCATCGCGACGTCTGAGAAATCTTCGGCGTGACGCTCGATCGCGGCGTCGGACATCTGTTGCCAGTCGTGGACGCCCGAGATCAGTTCCTCGATTTTCTCAGCCAGACTTTCCGCGTCGCCCGGCTCGGCGAGCAAGCCCTGTGCACCGTCGGTCAACGCTTCGGGCGTTCCTTCGACCCGCGTGGCGATGACGGGAAGCCCAGCGGCCATGGATTCGAGCACCACCATCGGCAACCCTTCTCCGTACAGACTCGGCAACACCATCGCGTCCAACTTGGCCAGTTCGCCCGGTACATTGCGTGTAAAGCCGACGCGCTCGACCAGTCCCGTGATCTGCAGTTTTGCGATCAGGTCTTCGATCGATTCCTTGTAGGCGTCGGTTTCGAAGGGTCCGATGATCCGTAATCGAACGTCGTGTTGGTCACGCAGTTTTGCGATCGCGTCCAAGGCAATCTCCAGTCCCTTTCGCGGTCGCATCAACGCGACCATGCCGAGCACCCAGCGTCCGCCGACGACCGGGGTAGCCGATCGCGGTGGGCAGATCGCCGGCACGCCGTTGTGCACCACGGTGACATCTTCTTCGTGACAACCGCGGCGAATGCAATCCATTCGCAAACTTTCCGAAACGGTGATCAGGTGGCTGCATCCCCGCAGCGACAGTTTTTCGACTGCGGCATTGGCATGATTGGTCAACGGCTTGGACGAATCCCGAGCCGTGGGACTGTGAACGTGATAAACCCACGGCAGCCCGGTCAGACGCGACGCCACGGACGCGATCATCGCCGTTCGCGGCGTGTGTGCGTGCAGCAAATCGTACCCGTTCTCTTGGACTAGTCGGCGGACCCGCCAAGCGGCTCGGACGTCCAGCCGGTTTTTCATGTCCGCACGGAAACAGCGGCCCCAGGCTCCGCCGTGTTCGACCAGCGTTTTGGCAAACTTCCCCGGTTTCACGCACGCGAAATCGGCATCGACGGCGAATCCGGGCAAGCAGCGGCCCAGGTGGGACTGAACCCGTTCGGCCCCCGCGAAATGTTCTCCGTTGACGATGTGCAACACGCGAACGGATGATGTCGCGGCGCGGCCCCCCACCAGACTCGAATCCTGCTCCGCCGGACCAGAGGCCTGCGGATGGATGACGATCGGAGTCGTGGGGAGTGGTCCGGTCGAGCTTGATCGGCCGAGATTTCCAGCTTGCATGATGGCGTTGGGGGTAAAAGAACGGGCTCCAATGACCTGTCTTCAACAAGCTGCGTCGCGATTCCACCCTGCCGCGATCAAATCGGCCGGCCGCGTGCGAACAGACACCCAGGCGGCAGGTCGAGGGATGGGATTTGCGGATTGAACCGGTTAGTCGGGATGCCGAATCGTCCGCCTCGCCTCTGGGGAAAACGGCCGGATTCGGCTACAGTACGCGTTTCCCTGAACAGCCCTTCCTCCCCAGACCAGCCCAGAAACCTTGAAAGCCTCCATCGTTTTTTTGCCCGGCGACGGCATCGGTCCCGAAATCACGCAGCAAGCCAAACGTGTTCTCGAAACGATTGGTGAGATTTTCGGTCACGAATTCACTTTCCAATCGCATTTGATCGGTGGGATCGCGATCGACGAAACCGGTGACC
>NZ_JBFHKV010000171.1:0-10472 GCF_041595215.1 Stieleria sp.
GGCAACGTTGATCGTCGAGGCGCCGCGTGAAATCCAGGTCGATTCGCTCGGTGATCCAATGGGACGGTCGTTGTTCCGTCCCGAATTGGGGCGATACGAAGCCGACTTGGGGCCGATCCGTGAGTTGTCGATTCGGTGTCGACCGGTCAAGCGTCCCGGGCAGACCGCTGCGCAGAACCTGAGCCGAGCCTACCGGATTTCGGCCGGGATCGAAGCGACGATTGTCGAGTGTGAAATCAAACCGGAAGAAACACTCCGGGAAGGCGACACGGTGCAATTGACGATTCTCGGTGGGCCGCCACCGAGTCTGACGTCGGTCGGTTGGGCGATGGCCGAATCGGATCTTGTCGATAGCCCCGACCGCCCCTCAAACGCCAACGCGACACTCGGCAGTGGAATCTACCGCTTCGAAAAACAATCCAGTCTGAGCACGCCGATCCGGTTGTTGTGGCGGCTCCCGTCGGTGCTCAACGACCCGACGTCGACCGAAGACAGTGAAACAATGCCGATCCCCGAGGTCTTCGCGTCGGCGTCCCAGCGTTCATCCCCCACCTTGTTCGCCATCGAGTCGGCCGCGTCGATTCGCGTTTCCGAATTGGCAAAGGGATCGCAACCGGCAACCGAAGACGAGTTTCTGGCCGTTTGGCGAGGCTACCCCGGAAAGATTCAACGCGCCTTTGTGATCGAAGAGTCGTTCCCGTCCTTTGTTCTGTTGCAAGACAAATATCCGACCCCGACGGTCAAACTGGATCACCGATTGCACGTCGCCGAGACCAAGATGGAACTCCGGTTGAAGGCGGATCTGGTCGACCTGAGACCGAGTCTGCAACGCATCCGCGTCTCGATTCCCCCACGCTTTCGATTGGTCAATTGTTTTGTCAACGACGAAGCCGTCACGTCCATCACGCCCCTGACGGTCCAGACGCCGACGGGGCTGCAGACCGAATTGGCGATCGGCGACAACCGAATCAATGGGACCACCAAGATCGAGTTGTTTGCCGAGAGTCTGGTCCCGATTCGGGGACGGACCTCGCTGCCCCGATTTGCGATCTCTTCCGACGGCCAGACCCACGAGACGTATCGCATCACGCGTGAACGCTCGCTCGACGTGACGGTGGTCCAGCCCCCGAATACGCAACGCCAGAACGCGCAAACCCCGAGCACCCAAACCCCGAACGCGCCCGTTGACAACGCCGTGCCCGATGGCGACGACCCCGTCGACAAGTGGACCCCAGCCGCGTTGACGAAGGACGATTTGTTGGCCGGACGGATTCCGGTGGTGGATTCCCGCTCCGGCAGCACACCGTCGGCGGACGACCAGATCGTGGTCAGCCGTCGCGCCGCCGGTTCGATTTTTACCTGTGATCAAATCACCCGGATGCGATACTCCGACGGGCAGTGGTTTTGCGACACGCTGTTGGAATTGCCCGGCGGCAAGCGACCCGACTACGTCGATTTAACGATGCCGACACGTTGGTCGGCCGACCTGGACGTGACCGGCGCACGGGTCTGGGCGAAACGCGAGTCCAGCGATGACGTCGTGACGGTGATCCGCGTCGCGATGCCCGACGACGCCGTTCCATCGGAACGTGGCGACGAGCAAGTCCGCCGCGTGCAGATCACCGGTAGCCTGAAGAACCGGGATCAGGTCCGAGTCAGTGTGCCAGCGGTGACAGTGCTGGGGGCCAGGCTACGCAACCACCGAATCGCGGTGCCGGGCCAGTTGACGACCCAGGCGATTCAATGGCGTGCCCAGTCGGTGCGTTCGGTCAAGGCCACGACAGGGTGGTTGGATTCATTCAAAAACGAGGTGGAATCGCCCGAACGCTATTCCTTTTACACCCCGATCGAAACCAACTGGTCGATCGAGTTAGAACCACTGTTGCAGGCGACGATCAATCCGCTGGCCCTGTCTTGTGACGCCCGGGTGTTTCTAGATGGCGATCACGCGCTGGTTTTGCAGCGATTCGACGTGCTACCGGAAACCCGGAGTGAAGTCTCGGTCGCCTTGCCGGTCGGGGCGACCTGTATCGGAATCTGGTCTGCCGGCCGCGAGGTGGACTTGAGTGATTTGCATTCCGACCCCGACGCGAATGATGCAGAGCGGGGCGCTGACGAGACAACGCCGCCTCCTCCAACCAAGCTGCGTGTTCCGCTCGCCTACAGCCGGCTTCCGCAATCGTTGGAAGTCTTGGTCGAAGTCCCGGTCGCCGGACGAGCCATCACCCACTACTTGAGCGACTTGGTGGGCGTGCCGACGCGAGACATTTGGGTCACGTTTTATCAGGCTCCCCTGGCCGATCAAAATCGACAATTGAAACTTGAGCAACAGGTCGGTCTCGGGGAGGGCCCCGAGCGTGATCTCGAACGACGAGCTACGATGCGTGCCTTTGCGTTGGCCGAGAGTGTCGTCACGGCGATCGATCGCTCCCGTGACATGCTGGCCGAACGAAGCGACGAAGAAATCAAACGTTGGCTGTTGCCATGGATTGCCCGCTACCACGGAATCGCAGGCCGCAGCGGCCACGTGTTTCGGATGGTCGAGACGCCCCCGCAACCGGGCGACAACACCTCGGGCAACACCTCGGACAATGCGGCGTCCAACCGCACCGCGCAGGCGACCGAGGGTTCCGCAACGTCCGCTCAGCCGACGTCGGACTCCGGTCCGGCGGAGGCGTCTCCGATGGCGGCGGACGGATCGAGTCTTAATCGCGACGCCCAAAAGCGATGGGATGCCTATGACCGCCAACTGCTGCAATTGGCCGGACGCTTCTTGCAATCGAATCCCAGATTGCCGCAGACGCTGTTCGCACAACATCGTTTTTCCAGTTTCGATGTGGTCGCCATCCGACGCTTGGATTCGATCGACCAGGGGCCGCCGTTGACGCAGGCGTTTACGCAACGCGAGTCGCTTGAGGACCTGTTGGTCAACGGCATCACGCTTTTGACATTCGGTTTGGCGATCATCCTGATGTGGCCGTTCCGCGGTCGGTTCCAAGGTTGGATTCAAGAGCCGGCGGTCTGGTTGTTTGTCATCGGTGTCCTGGGGCTGTTTCTGATCCCATTTCCCGTGGCCGTGACATTGATGATCATCGCGGTGACGGTTCCGCTGATCAATCGGATGAAGTCCAAATCGGCGCCGACCGGGCTTTGACGGCGAACCATCGGAAATAATACCCACAGGTGGCAGCGTGAACCCACCGATGACAGGGGGCCAACCATCCGTGGGTTCGCGCTGCGATCCGTGGGCTCAGCAGTCGTTTTGTCGCTCCGCAAGTTACTGCTTGCCCCCCTGTTCCGCTCGGCAATCGCAATCCGAAGTCTCAATTCTGACAGGGCACCAGGTAGACCTTTCCCTGGCTTGGGGCCTCTGACGCGTTTTTCTGTAACACCGCCCCGTTTGCTCCGCTTGGCTGGGTGTTGGCACGTCAAACCAGTCATTTCACGGGGATTTGTTCGATGAAGGTTGCTTTTGCAAACGTCGCTTTTTGCTCGGTTGTGTTGCTCTCGATCTTGGCGGCAGCGGATCCGGCGGCGGCCCAGTCGAGCTCCAGCGGGTGTGATTCGGGGCACTGTCACAGCGGACACGTCTCGCACCACCGAGTCCATTACGTCCGTCCGGTCCATTACGGATACCGCCATCACGGCTACAGCTATGACCCCGCCTTCGGGCGTGCCGAATTGCTCAGGGCGGCGGCAACGGCAAACGTCTTGAACGCCAGCGCTCGGACGCAACACCTGCATGCCGACCGGTTGGAAATGCAAAACAGTGTCGAATTCCTGGCCACCCGCTTGGAACGAAAACAGATCAATTCACAAAGTCGTTTCGGTCACCTGCACGCACGCGGTGAACAAGTTCGCCAGCAGAAACAGGCCGAGGAGCGGTTGGTGTCCAGCGTCCCGCGCCGTCGCCCCGTCGACCCGATGACCGGGCAAGTCGCGTGGCCGATCTTGCTGCGGTCGAGCTACTATGAAAAGGCTCGCGGCCCCATCGATCTGGTGTTTGATCAACGCAGCCGCGTCGGACGCATCAACCCCGATCATTTTCTGCCGATGCGAGATTGGATTGAGCGAATCGAACGCGAACTGAAAGCAAACGTCGCGTACTACGAAAAGAGCGACTACTTGGAAGCCAAAGCATTCCTGCGAAGTCTGATCGATGAAGCACGGGCCGACATCACGCACCTTCCATCGCAGAGCCAATTGGCCGCTCGATAGAGTGTGCGTGATGATGACGATCGCTGTCTTTGCAATCGTTTCGCTGCGGAGCAGCGAATCGAGCGGCTAAAGCCTGGACACCAGCGCACGTTGGTGTCCAGCCTTCAGGCGCATCCTCCCGCGCTGCGAAGCAGCAAGATGGAGCGGCTAAAGCCTGGACACCAGCGCATGTTGGTGTCCAGCCTTTAGGCGCATCCTCCCGCGCTGCGAAGCAGCGAATCGGCGGTTCAAGCCGCGCGTCGTTGTGACTGATGGTCCGAGCCAAGGAGCTGGCCGATGGCGTCGACCGTGCGTTTGGTCGCGCCGCGGTGTTGTTCGACGACCTGCTTGGCAGCGCGGCCGAGCGAATCGGCTGCCGGAATATCGGTCAAACAACGCTCGAGGAACGCTTCCAATTCAATCGAGTCGGCCACCCGCACCGCGCCACCGGCATCGAGCAGCCGTTGTGCGATGTCGGTGAAGTTTCGCGTGTCCGGACCAAAAGCGATGGCATTGCCGTAGCCGGCCGGTTCAAGCATGTTTTGTCCGCCGCGGTCGCCGAAGGTGCCGCCGACGGTGGCGATCTGGCCGACGCCCCACCAGTGCCGCAGTTCACCGATGGTGTCGATCAAGAGGACTCGATCGGCGGTCCATTTCAAATCTTCCAACGAACCGTCTCGCGAGCGACGGTGCGCGAGCAGCCCTTCGGCATCGATCAATTGCGCCACGCGGTCAAACCGTTCGGGGTGGCGTGGCACCAGGATCAACCGCAATTCGGAGTGACGTTGGCAGAGCCGTCGGTAGACGTCCAACGCCATTTTTTCTTCGCCGTCTTGCGTGCTGCCGACGACCCAGACCATGTGCCAGGGATCGCTGCCTGCCCATCTCGCTCGCGACTGCACCTCGACGCATTCGCGCGATTGCGGGGCATCGTCAAATTTGAGCGAACCGCTGATGGCGATGCGTGACCGTGGCGTTCCACAGGCAACGAAACGGTCTGCCGAAGATTCGTCTTGGCATTGAACGCTGCTCAGTGACGTAAAGATCGGGCGCGTCAGCCATCCGAATCGTTGATAGCCGGCGGCGCTGCGTTGGCTCAACCGTCCATTGATGACGATCACGTCGGTGTTTCGCTGTCGGGCGGTCTTGATCAGGTTCGGCCAGAGTTCCAGTTCGGCGAGCACCAACAGTTTCGGTTCAAGCCGGGCCAGGGTGCGCTTGACCGCCCACGAAAAGTCGAGCGGGCAAAAGAACACGCGCTCGGTTCCGAACCGCCGGACCGCCAAGTCGTATCCGCTGTCGGTGCTAGAACTGATCACGATCGACGTCTGCGGAAACTGACTCTGCAAACGCTTGACGAGCCCGCCGAGCAAGTTGACTTCGCCGACGCTGACCGCGTGCAGCCAAATGCACTGCGATGTCGGCGCTGCACCGACCAGGCGACGTGCCTCGGCACGTGACAGGCCCAGCAATTTCTGTCGCCATCCGCGGCGGTATCGTCCGTGTCGGATGCGGCGATACAGAATCCACGGGGAGAGCGCCGCAAGTGCGATCAGGTAGACGGCGTTGGCGAACATTTGAGATTCCGTTCTCGGGGCGTGGTTCGTTCTCGTGCCCAGGCTCCGCCTGGTTTGGGTGGATTGATTCGCTATTTCCTCAAGCAGCAATTTTTGTATTTCTTGCCGCTGCCGCAGGGGCAGGGATCATTGCGACCGATTTTGACGCCGGTGTTTCGAATCGGCTCGGGCTTGGCATCGGTTTGCTGGTTGCTCGCTTCGGCGGCCTGCTGTGCGGCCGTTTGGGTGGCGGCTTTGGTCGCGGTGGCCGTGCCCGCTTGGCTGGCGACCGAGTGCACTTCATCGTGTCGTGCTTTGGCGTCGACCCAGGTGCTGCGGATGAAGTCTTGGTTGAACGATTCCATGCGGAAGATCAAACCGGTGACCTGTTCACCGACCGATTCCCACATGTGGTCGAACAGTCGCATGCCTTCGCGTTTGTATTCGACTTTGGGATCCAGTTGGGCATAGCCTTTCAATCCGACGCTGCTGCGAAGGTGGTCCATCGTCAGCAGGTGATTTTTCCAGACGTCGTCGACGATGTTCAGCAAGATCTGGCGTTCCATGCGTCGCATTTCGGGATGGAAGCGATCATCGACGGCACCGTCGACGGCCAGGGTGAGTTTTTCGCGATTCATCCGCGCCAGGTCTTCCGCTTCGATCGAAGCCCCCAGTTCGTTTTTCATCCACGCGGCGAGGGTTTCCAATTTGTCGGTGCCACTGGCTGCGACCGCGGCGGTCGTATCATCCTGGACATCACCGAACACGTTTTGGACCATCTCATCGGCTTTGGCGTACATGGCGCCGGCGGAGTCACTGGTTTCGCGGCTGAACTGGATCAGTTGCGCTTTCAGGTCGTCACGGTTCAGCGGCACCTCATCGATGTCGACGGCTTTCTCGAATCGACGTTTGATCCAGCCGACCAGGTTTTCGCGATCCAAGATGACTTGAGCACCTTGCTGGACGGTGAATTGCGAGATACCGGCCAGCGCCGGGTATTCGGTTTCTTTTTCGGCGTAGGCTTCTTCGGCGCGTGAGACCAACGCCTTGGTGACCGCACGCCGATCTTCGACATCGCGAAACTCTTCGGGGGTGGTTTCGATTCCGAACCGGTGACGCATCCAACCGCAAAGGACGCGGAGTCCGTAGTCGGCATCGAGGAACGGTTCGCCTTCACTGAGATCGACTTTCTCGATGGCTTGATGGCTCTTCTCGATCAAGGTGTTGATCAGCTCATCACGTTCCATCTTTTTCAGTTGATGGTCTTGATAGTTGGTGCCCAGGGAGGTGTTGCACCATTTGGCGAGCGCCTGCCAGTTCCATTCGTCCTCCATGCCTTCGGGCAGGTTTTCTTCGACCGTTTCTTCGACCGTGACTTCGGCGGCTCGCTCGGCTTGTTCGCGGGCGTAGCTGGTGGCCATGGAGATTTCCATGTTTTGGAAATCCTTGGGATCCAGCGTGCAGCCGAGTTGGGCGCCGGCGAAGGAGGCAAACGTTTCGGCGCCGTAGCCTGGTTCCAAGAACGTTTCGACCTGTTCTTGGATCTGGGATCGGATCAGATCCAAAATCATCGTCCGAGAGCTGTGGCCATCGAGCAGGTTTTGGCGATAGCGATAGACGCGTTTTCGTTGCTCGTCCATGACCTCGTCATAGTCCAGCAAGCTCTTTCGCATTTCGAAGTTGCGTTCTTCGACTTTCTTTTGGGCGGCAGCGATTCGGCGCGTGACGAGCTTGGACTCCAGCGGCTCGTCCTCCCTCATGCCAATCCGTTCCATCATGTTCTTGACCCACTCGCCGGCGAAGATCCGCATCAAGTCGTCTTCGAGAGACAAGAAGAAGCGGCTCGAGCCCGGGTCGCCTTGGCGTCCGCAACGCCCGCGAAGCTGCAGGTCGATGCGTCGCGATTCGTGACGTTCGGTTCCCAGCACGTACAGCCCGCCGAGTTCGCGGACGTGCTCGCCCTGCTCGCTCATGCCTTCGGCTTTGTCGATCGATTCGACCAACTCATTCCATTCGTCGTCGGGGACATCCAAACGGGTCGCGTACTTGTGTTGCAGTTGCGCCCAGGCTTTGGTTTCGGGGTTCCCGCCGAGGATGATGTCGGTACCACGACCGGCCATGTTGGTGGCGATCGTGACGGCGTACTTGCGTCCGGCTTGGGAAACGATGTCGGCTTCCCGTTCGTGCTGTTTGGCGTTGAGCACTTCGTGTTTGACGCCACGGCGTTCGAGCAACAGGCTCAGTTTTTCGCTCTTTTCGATACTGACGGTACCGACCAGGACGGGGCGTCCGGCATATTCGATCGAGGTGATCTTTGATTTGGGGATCGTGTCAGGGTTCTTTTCGCCCTTACCAATGAACTTGACCTGGTCGTTCTGTTCCTCGGTGATCTTGCCCCACCGTTCGGTTCCGTCCTTCAATCCCAGGACGTCCCACTTGTTGGTCCGTTCGATCTCTTCAGCGAGCGCTTTGTATTTGAATTCTTCGGTCAGGTAGATGACGTCGGGATGTTCGATCCGTTGCAAGACGCGGTTGGTCGGGATCGCGATCACGTCCAACTTGTAGATCTTCCAGAACTCGTTGGCCTCGGTCATCGCGGTGCCGGTCATGCCGGACAGCTTCTTGTACATCTTGAAGATGTTTTGCAGCGAGGCGGTGGCAAACGTTTGGGTTTCCGGTTTGATCGGAACGCCTTCTTTGGCTTCGACCGCTTGGTGCAACCCGTCGCTCCATTGCCGGCCGTCCATCAAGCGACCGGTGAACTCGTCGACGATCACGATCTGGCGATCTTTGACGACGTAGTTGACGTCCAACTTGTACAGGTAGTGGGCCTTGAGCGCGTTGTCGATCAGGTGCGGCCATTCCATGTTGCCGGCGGTGTAGAAGCTTTCGACACCGGCCAGTCGTTCGGCTTCGCGGACACCCTCGTCGGTCAGCGTGACGTTGTGCTGTTTTTCGTCGACGGTGAAGTGTTCTTCTTTTCGCAGGGCCCGGGCGACGCGGTCGGCGTCGGCATATCGCCCCAGATCCATCTCGCTAGGGCCGCTGATGATCAACGGCGTCCGCGCTTCGTCGATCAGAATATTGTCCACTTCGTCGATGATCGCGTAGTTCAGCGGGCCTTGGCATTGCTGGGCTTCGGGCGGGAAACGGTCGTCGCCTTGGGCGGCCGGCCGCATGTTGTCGCGCAGGTAGTCGAAACCGAATTCGTTGTTCGTTCCGTAAGTGATGTCACAGCGATAGGCGGCCTGTTTTTCGCCGGTCGACATCCCCGATTGGATCGCGTTGACCGTCAGACCCAGGTTCATGTACAGCGGCGCCATCCATTCCATGTCACGGCGGGCCAGGTAATCGTTGACCGTGATGACGTGAACGCCTTTGCCTTCGAGCGCGTTGAGATAGGCCGGCAGGGTCGCGACCAGCGTTTTTCCTTCACCGGTGACCATTTCGGCGATGTTGCCCTGGTGCAGCACCATGCCGCCGATCAACTGGACGTCGTAGTGACGCATGCCCAGGAAGCGTTTTCCGCCCTCGCGACAGACCGCAAACGCCTCGGGCAAGATGTCGTCCAAGGTTTCGCCGTCGCGGATCCGTTTTCGGAACAGTTGCGTCTGTTCACGCAACTCGTCGTCGGTCATCGCCTCATATTTCGGCTCCAGCGCCGTGATCTCCTCCGCTTTGGCGCGGAGTGCGGTGACTTGACGCGCGTTGGCCGATCCGAACACGGACGTGATCGCACGTTCAAAGGAGCTGAGGGCACCGCCGAAGACTGCGCCGGTGACATCTGCCAGGGTTTCAAAAAACGACATCGCTGAATCGCTTAGTAAGTTTCTATGTATGTTTCGTCGCGAGCATACAGATTCGCCCGCAAGAGAGTCAGATTGGCAGCGCAATGGCCCCCGCGTCTAGAGCAGCCAATATGGGGCCAATCCGACGAAAGTCCAGATTTACGCTCCGCTCTGGGCACACCCCGGATCGGACAGGAGAAGCTAAATGCTTTGGGGGGCTTAGGTTAGGTTTTTTGATGGATCAGGTCAACGGTGATCGTCGATGCACCGCGGACAAATGGCGGCGACGTTCTTTTCGCGGCTAACGAATTTTCAACTTGGCGGCTAAACTGTCCGCCCAGACTAGTATTTTGCCCCTCCCGCCCATTCATTCATGATCGATCAGAACCCCTCCGGCGACCGGTTGCGCGTCGCCATCGGCGGCGACCACGCCGGTTACCCGCTCAAACAGGTGGTCGTCCAACAGCTTGCTGCCGAACCCTATGCGACGTTGGTCGGCAACGTTATCGACTGCGGCACCGACAGCACGGCACGGTGCGACTACCCGGATTTTGCGATCGCGGTTTCACGCGAGATCATTTTGGGCAACGCCGACCGCGGCATCGTGGTCTGTGGCAGTGGGGTCGGAGTGAGTGTCGCGGCGAATAAAATTCCCGGGATTCGGGCGGCGATCTGTCACGACACCTATTCGGCTCATCAGGGCGTCGAACACGATGACATGAACGTGCTGTGCATCGGCGGACGGATCATCGGCAGCGAACTCGCCCTGGAAATAGTTCGCGCGTTTTTGGGAGCGCGCTACACGCCGGGCGAACGCCACCAGCGTCGTTTGGACAAAGTCATGGAAATCGAGGCCCAGGGACGCGACGCGTTGGGGCTTTAGCGGCATGGTGCCGGACGCCTCTCCCACTTACTGCTCCTGACAGAAACA
>NZ_JBFHKV010000172.1:0-10456 GCF_041595215.1 Stieleria sp.
CAGTTGGTGGTCGAGGTAGCGTCGATACGTTGCCACCGCGTCGTCGTATTGCCCGACCGCGTTTTGCGTTTCCGCAATTTGTCGCAACAGGTACGTCCAACCGTCACCGAATCGATTGTCCGATTCGGCCATCTGGATCGCACGTTGCAAGAGTGCCAATGCCCGCTCGTTGTTTCGCAGTACGTTTCGATACGCCAGGCCGCAGTTTCGGATCAGGTTTTGATGTCGGATTGGAGCACGTTGCAGTCGCCGATTGCCAGCCGCCAACAGGTCTTCGATCGCCTTCTCTGCCTCCTTGACTTTGCCCTGGTCTTTCAGTTCACGAGCTTTGGATTCGATGCCTCGGATCTCTTCCAAAAACAACTCCTCACGTGTCTTCGGCTTGGAGGCGACTTTCGGTTCAACGGGTTCGTGACGATGTTCCAGTGCGGGATCAAAGTCAACGAGCAACGAATCGGTCGACTCACCCAATTTCCAGACCTGTGACAGGCGGCCTTGCTCCAGCCGAACGAGCAGGTACCGTCGGTCCGGTGAGAGCGAAAGGTGGTTGACAAAGAAATACGGATTGCGACGGATTCTGTCGTTGACTTCCGGGGCGAACGGGAGATATCGCACATGGTCGGGAGAATCGAGTGAGCGAATTTGAATCGCATCGATCCTCGCCTCGTCGCCGGTTCCATTGGTGCTGTACAGCCGATCGGCTTGGAAATCAACAACCGGCGACGCATGAGACTGCAGGTACAGTAGCCGGCGGCCGGACCGCGAATCGAAGCTCGCCACCCCGCTTTCCATCATCGACTTTTGGAATTGCCCAATGATCTGTGTCCCGTCTGGGGCGATTGCCAAGTTTTTCAGCCAATGCTCCAAGGGAATCGTTTTTGATGTCTGGGAGGACAAATCCCATTGACGGGTCAACTTTTGACAGCTCGACAGAATCGACTCACCGCGTCGGTCAAAGTCACAACCGACGATCGATGTGGGATGCGGCGGCAAGTTTGCAATCCGAGTTCCATTGGACAGATCCCACAGCGAAATGTCGCGATCGTCACAGAGCGCCAGGACCGGACGGGTCGGAGAAATGATCGGGAAGCTTCGAATACTCTTCATCGGCCACGACCGCACGAGTACTCCTTGCTCGAGGTCAAATTGTCGTGCGGATTGCTGATCACAAACGACAAAATACCGGCCATCCGGTGAACACGCGGTTGCCCCGACGACAAACGGATCGGTGAACGGAAGTCGACTGATTTCTTGACCCGATTTCAGATCAATCAAGACGACCGATTTGGCTTTTGCGGTCAAGACGCTTGGCCGAGTCTCAGGATCGAATTCGCAAGCAACCATCCGATCGCGTCCCGCGATGTGGATGCCGACGGGACCGTCTTCGATCGTCATCGCCGTCGTGGGGCGGTCGTCAGTGACCTGATATGTTTCCCCGCCGCGATCGGCAAGACTCGTGCATTCAATGAAGGCAACCGAAAGAAGGGATGCCACGAACCGGTAAGTCATTATTGTCCTCAATGAGCGAATGCGTTTCACTGTGAGTATATCCGCGCAACTCCCAAATCGAAGTTCGAATCTCTGGTGCCATCTCTGGTGCCATCGACTCACTCGTTCGAGCTGCCCACTGATTCGGCGGAGGAACACCCCCCGGTGATGTGTTGGTGCCGGCTGCTTAAAACTCAATGGCTGGAACTGAGCTGGCCGTGGTTTGGATGAAGACGTCGCTGGCGAGCAAATCGTATAGGCCCAGTGTTCCACCGAACGCTGTCTGACGCCGATCGATCTGCGTGATCCCGTCCTCATCATCTTGCGTCCTTGAGGCAAGCGAGTGTCGTGTGCCGCCGTTGGCAGGCTCGTCGTCTGCCGACGGCCTTTTCCGAGCATGACGATCCGCCGTTCGCTAAGCTCTGTAGCGGGGGCATCGCGACAAACATCAGGAAGCTGTGATGAGAAAGAGATTGCGAAGGTTTCTTCTGCCGCTCATCGTCCTGACGGTCGGCATCGCCGTCGCGGCGGTCCTGATTGCCACACGGCCGGAATCGACGGCCAATCCGGAACAAGTACGTCCACGCTTGGTCCGGACGTTTCGCGCGACGCCGACGCGCCATCGGCCCGCCGTCCATGCCTACGGAACCGCGCAGGCGGATCAGCAATGGAACGCGATCGCGGAGGTCACGGGTCGTATCAACGTTTTGGCCGATACCTTTGACGACGGCGAGGTTCTGCAGGAGGGAACGCTGATCGCTCAGATCGATCCGCGAGACTACCAATCGGCGCTTGACGCTGCGAAAGCCGATCTTCAATCCCAGCGGGAACAACTCGAGGAGATCAGACGATCGATGTCGAATGTCGCGGACCTGATCGCGTTGCGTGAAGAGCAAGTTGCGATCGCGAAATCCGAGCTGGACCGTCTGCGAGAACTGTCCGATCGCAACGCCGGATCGCGATCCGAGCTTGAACGTGCCGCGTCGTCCCATTTGGAAAGCAAGACGGCGCTGCAGAATCTGCAAAACGAACTGCGACTCCTCCCGATCAGGGAACGCATGACCGAGTCATCGATCAAATCGGCGGAGCTTCGAGTTGAACAAGCCGAACGCGATCTCCAGCGTTGCACGATCGTGATGCCCTTCACCGGTCTGTGTATCAATCGATCGGTTGAACCGCACGAACACGTTGCGATCGGGCAGCCATTGGGGCAGTTCATTTCCGTCGATCGGGCTCAGGTGGTGGCAATGGTCGAAGCCCGGCGGATGTTGAACCTGTTGCCGAAGCTCTCCGACGCGATCGGCACGATTGACCTTCGCAATCAGTCGACATCGTTGGTCGCCGAACTGCGAAAGCGGATCGGATCGATGGGGGTTCCCGTGGATCTGACCTGGCGCGCCGGCGAAGGCGAATCCAGCTGGCGAGGATCACTGGCACGCGTTTCGGCAACGGTGGATCAAACGACGCGGGCGATTCCGCTGATCATCGAAGTCGAGGATGCGTTCAGCGCGATCAAGCTGGGCAAAAAGCCGGCTCTGGTCCCCGGTTTGTTTCTGGAAGTTGTGTTGTACGGTGACCCGCTGGACGGCGTCTTCGTCGTCCCCAGCGATACGATTCGCGATGGGACGATGTACGTGGTCCGAGAGGGTCGGTTGGAGATTGTTGCGGTCGATGTCCGAAACGTGGAACGAAATCGATCGGTCGTCGATGCGGGTTTGCGCGACGGCGACCAAGTCGTGATGACCGACCTGTTTCCCGCCGCGACCGGAATGCCGTTGCGGGTCGAAGAGGTCGACAATCCTGTCAGACCGCGACTCGGATTACCCGAGGTGCCGCAGCCATGATTCGGTACTTTGCCAAACATCCGACGGCCGCGAATCTGTTGATGGCCGCTTTTGTCATTGCAGGTGTGCTGGCCGCGACTCGCCTGAACCGGGGCTTGTTTCCTGAATTCGAAGTTCCCTTGGTGCAGATCTCCGTCGCGTACCCAGGCGCCTCGGCCGAAGAAGTAGAACGGTCCGTGTGTCTCCGCGTCGAGGATCAACTGCGTAACGTCTCCGGTGTCAAACGTGTGGAATCACTCGCCAGTGAGAGCTTTGCGCTGACAACCGTGACGCTCACCGACGATGTCGATCCCTCAGAAGCCCGTGCCGACATCGAAGCCCAGATCGATCGAATCGACAATTTTCCCGATCTTGCCGAACGACCGGTGGTCGAATTGATCGACATCCAACTGTCCGTGCTTTCCATCGCAATTGCCGGAAACGTTGCCGAAAAAGACCTGTTGGCGTATGCACAGCAACTGCGCGACGAATTGCTACGTCTGGAAGATGTCACCGACGTCACGCTCAGCGGGTTTTCCGATCATGAAATTCAAATCAAAGTCGACGAGTCGGCATTGGTCGCGCACGGGCTGAGCCTCCGCGATGTGTCGTCCGCGATTCGCGCACACTCGGTGGACTTGCCGGGCGGAGAAATCGATGTCGGCGATCGAGAAATCTCGGTACGCGTTGCCGATCAGCGCCGCTGGACCGATCAGTTCCGTGATTTGACCGTCGTGTCCAACTCCAATGGAGCGATGATCCCATTGCGGGCGATCGCTGAATTGCAAGATTCGTTCGACGAACCTTGGATTTTCGCGACTTACAACGGTAAACCCGCCTGCCAATTGTCGGTCGGGACGCAATCGCGCGAAGACGTGCTGGCCGTCGCGTCGCGTGTGAAGCGACACCTTGATGACAGCCGGACCGTTTACCCCGATGAGATTTCACTGGCGATCTGGAAAGACAACTCGCCGATCCTGAACGGCCGCTGGACCATGGTCGTCGAAAACCTTGCCCTCGGCGTCTTGCTCGTCTTCTTGACGCTGTGGCTGTTCTTGAACGGTCGCCTGGCGCTGTGGGTTGCGCTCGGAATTCCGATCTCTTTTTTGGGGACGCTTGCGGTTCTCGATGCCAAGGGAATGCCGATCGACATGATCTCAATGCTCGGGCTGATCGTGGCAATCGGCTTGATTGTCGATGACGCCATCGTGATCGCAGAGAACGTCTATGCGCATCGCCAACGCGGTGCCAGCGGGATCGACGCGGCGATCAACGGAACGCGGGAGGTCAGCATCGGTGTGTTGTCTTCCTTCATCACGACGGTGGCAATCTTTTTCCCGTTGCTGATGATCGCCGGGACGTACGGGAAAATCCTCTACGTCGTTCCCTTCTGTGTGATTCTGGCCCTGGGCGTGAGTTTGATCGAAGCGTTTTTGATTCTTCCCAAACACCTCTCGACGGCGTTGCCCGACCGATCGCAACCTCACCCCTTACGCAAGCGAATCGATCGAATGATCAACTCGGTTCGCGACAACGTGTATGGCAGCCTGCTTGATTGGTCACTGCGAAACCGCGCCACGACGTTCGCTGTGATGTTCGCGGTGTTGATTGCCGCGGCGGGGCTTGTCCTCGGGGGCAGGCTTGCGTTTCGGCCGATGCCGGATATGGATACGAACTGGATCTCGGCAACCATCGTCATGCCCGAGGGAACCAGCAGCGATCGGACCCGCGAAGTCGCGCGGCGTGTGGAAGCATCGCTACGGCAAGTCGATGAACATTTCAGTCCCAACGAGGTCGGTCAACGCGATCTCGTTCGGCACGTCTGTGGCTATTATGGCAGCCTACCCGAGGTCACCGAACAAGGCCCCCATGTCGCGTCGATCTGGTTGGAGATGATTGATACGGAGTTTCGCGTTGCAAACATCAATGACGTCGCCAGGTATTGGAAGGAGCAAGTGGGGGACGTGGCAGACGTCGAAAGGCTCACGTTCGAGCAGGTCATGGTGGGACCGCAGCTACGCCCCATCCATCTGGCATTGCACGGATGCGATCTCGAATCGCTTCAGCGGGCCGGTGAAAAGGCGCAAGACAAGCTGCGGGAATTTGCCGGGGTGAAGAACATTCGATCGGACTACTCGTCCGGCCGGCAAGAGATCCGGGTGCGGCTGAAAGAGTCGGCTCAAACCCTCGGGTTCACGTCCAGCGACGTTGCCAACCAGCTGCGCGCCGGGTTCTTTGGTGAACATGTTCAGCAATTTCAACGTGGCGACGACGTAGTCGACGTGACCGTCATGTTGAGCGACAAAGACCGTTCATCGCTGGAAGATGTCACATTGTTTCAGCTGCTCTCGCCGACGGGGACCTCGGTCGCCTTGCACGAGGTGGCAGACACAGAAATCGGACATGGATTGTCAACCCTTTCGCGGCTCAACGGTCGACAAGTCGTCAACGTTTTCGCCGACGTCAATCCGGCGAAAGCAAACGCGGCCCTGATCTTGAGTGGATTGCGGCGTCACTATTTCCCGACGCTGCAAAGCGAATTTCCCGGGTTGACCGTACAACTGCGTGGCGAAACCGAAGAAACGGCCGAGAGCATCGGCAGCTTGATTCGCAACTCGATCATCGGCGTCGTCGCCATCTTTCTGGTTCTTTCGTTTACGTTCCGGTCGTATCTGGAACCCTTGATCATCCTGCTTGCCATTCCGCCGGGAGTGGTCGGTGTGATCGTCGGCCACTGGTTGCTGGGCATCAATATTTCGATGCTGAGCATGATCGGACTGGTTTCACTTGCCGGAATTTTGGTCAATGACTCGATCGTGATGGTCGAGTTCATCAAATTACGGCTGTCCGAGGGAATGATTCCGATCGAAGCCTTTTCGCAGGCGGGACGAGATCGGTTTCGTGCCGTCGTGCTCACGACCGCAACAACCTGCATGGGGCTAATGCCGATGCTGTTGGAAACAAGTATGCAAGCGACCGTGTTCAAAGGACTGGTCGTCGCGATCGTCTTCGGCGAGCTGTTCAGCACGACGATGATCCTGATCTTGATTCCGTGCAGCTACAGCGTCTTAGGTCAGGCCGGACTGCTGGCAACCAACGATGTGAATGCAGACGCCGTATCGGTTACCGGGTGATCCATCAATTCGATTGGTTTCCGGTCCGCTGCAGTGCCGACCGGCGGTGCACCAACCACCCCAGAACGAGCAACTCGTTCAAGGGGCGCGGTGAACCACCGATCAAAACGTCTCAATGGTACGTCGGACGCGGAGACCGCGTCCGCTGTACCCGTCGCGCGATTACTCGTCCTCTGCGCCCGCTCCCGGTTCCGGTTGCGCATCCAACTCTTCCATGCTGATGTCCAATTCAGGATTTTCGGCAAGGAAGGCTTCGATCTCATTCGAGTTGGTTGAGACCGTTGGAGCCTTTTCGCTGCATCCGAAAATGCAGCAGGCACACACTAGCACCGAGAGGAGTTTAATGGTTGATGACATGGTTGAAATCATTCTCATTGGGAAGTGGTAAGTGGTTTGCGATAGAACAGCGTGGATCACGGGAAGTCTGTGAGGACTTCACCTGAGGCTCGTGTTCCGAGTGCTCCCCACAGACCGTAAGGGCTCTCGATGCCGGGCGTAGAATCGGGATCGGTGTGTTGCGCATGGACCCCCACTTGGCCTCGGCTGACATCTCCCGCTTCGATGGAATCGGTCACGAAGGTGACCGAACCGTCGCCCATCAAGACGTGGCACCCGCCTTGGTGGCGGCTGCTCGGTGGGGCGACGACGATCGACACGGCGTTGGAATTGCCACACAATTCGGAGTTGGGCGGCAAAATCGTCAGCACTTGCGTGTACAGCGGCAGCAGCGACGACCACTTGAACCCGCGTTTTTCTTCCGCGCTTCCGGACAATCGGTTGGGGGCAGGCGTGCTCGACCAGAATCGTGGACGGTCCGGGTCAAGACTTTGTCGACAGTGGATGTTGCCGCCCATGTTCAGAATGTTGATGGAGGAATCGAGCAGATGGGTTCTGGAATCCCGATCGCCGAGGTCCGTCGCGATCTCGCCCATGAAGATCGTGTTGGAAAGTCCGTCCAGGATGTCTCGGAATTTGGAATCGAGTTGAACGGCGAACGCGCCCCGCTGTGACGCCTGAACGCGCGAATACATCGGCGGCGTTCCACCAGACTGCCGGATTCCGGTCAATCGGTTCAACGCGCCACCGAATCCGGTGTCGCAAGAGTCACCCGTGCACATTGCGTAGTTCGTGCGTCCGGATGCGGGAAGTCCCACGCCCGGATCACTCGGGCATCGCAGCGTCGGAATTTCGGTCAACCATGGATCGTAGTTGCCCTGCGACAAATGGGCCGACAGCGGCATGCCTGGCCACGGACCCATCGGGTTATACGTCTTTGTGTTTCCAGAGGAGTCAACGGTTTGGAATGGGTTTCTGATCTGATCCCAAAGTCCTTGTTGTTCGAAGAAGGCGGTTAATCCGACCAGTGCGGACAACTCAATTCGGTTGTTGCCGCGAACATCGCTCGCCGCACGCCCGGCGTGAGGACCCTTGGTTCCTCCTCCATGCGGAGGCAGCTGCTTGTATGCCGAGTGGTAGTTATGAATGGCCAGTCCGATTTGTCGGAAGTTGTTGCTGCAACTCATTCGCCGGGCCGCCTCTCGAGCGGCTTGAACAGCGGGAAGCAACAAACCAACAAGGATGCCAATGATGGCGATTACCACCAATAACTCGACAAGTGTGAAACCACGTTTCAGTGTTCTGACCTTCATGCGGGTCCTCTCCTCTCTCACTCCGTTTTGGAGTGAAAGCTCTTTGGGAAATAGATAAAAAACAAGATGCAACCGGCGAGCTACTGTGAAAAGGGATCGAAAAACTCTGCCCGCGGGAACCGCCTACCCGAGCAGTTGAGGGGTCTCTCGATCGCATATGAGCTAGCCGGGGGAAGACTAATCAGAGGGTGATTCATCAAGCAAGCAGTAAGCTGCCACCCCCAATGCAGCGAAATACCGGTAAGGCGAATCTGTTACCGCTACAGATTGTTACCGGCTCGGAATCACAACCCGTTGACAAGAAAATTATCGACTTTTCATTTTGCGCATGGAGGACCGTCAAAGCGTTCAACAAAAGTGTCCAGCAATCAGCGTGCTTTCTGTGTCGTAATTCATTTGCAGGTTGTCGCAAAACCTAATCGGCCATCTCTATCGAGTGATGATCGTTACAGGGTGATCGATCACCCAACGGCCGATCGCTGACGCCGATGGAAAAGCAGCCAGCGAACGACGTGGGTCGCGCGCTGGCTGTTTGCATTCGCTGGAATCGTTGACGTTGAAGCCGCCGGCGGTCTAACTTTCGATCGCCTTGTTCGCATCCTTGTCTACCTTTGCGACTTCGGCCTTGGCAGCCTGCTTGGCATCCTTCCCTTCGGCCGTCGCCTGTTGTTTGACGTCTTCCGCCACCGTCTCGGCATCGGCTTTCAATTGCTCAGGGTGCAACCCTTCCTCCTTGGCGGCCTCTCGGATCGACTCGGACGCCTTCTCCACGACACGCGTTGCTCGTTCGGCGAGGCTATCCCCGGTCAGACCTTGCGACTGCGCAGATTGCTTGGCGGCTTCGACCGTGTTTTCGACGGCTTGCTGGCCTCGGTTGATTGCCTGTTCGGCTTGTTGTTGAGCCCCTCGCATCACCGCATCAGACTGCTCGCCCATCCAGTCATCTTCGCGGCGGGTTCGCGGAATCAGAGCGCCGGTGATCGCACCGAGTGCAAGGATTCCCAGTCCGAGTGCCAACGGCGTTTCATCATGGGCGCGTTGGACTCGGCGGGCGGTTCTGTCGTACACCTGCGCGAGCTGGTCTCCGGTTTGGGCGGTCGCGTTGGAGAGTTGACGACCGGACCGTCGGCCGGCCCGCCGGGTGGCGCGAGCTGCATCCCGTGCGGCGGCTCGGCTACGCAAGTAGACACGTCGCGATGCTTCGCTGGTCGACGACGTCGCCGATGAAACCGCTTCGCCCACCGACGATGCGGCTGATTTAGCGCCGTCGACAACTGATGAGGCAGCGGAGCTGACCGCGTTGCCGGTGCTCTTGGCCGCGTCCGAGGCGGACTCGGCAGCGGACGAGGCACCCGATTTCGTTGATTCCCACGTGGAGGATAGCGTCTCACCGGCTTTCGAAGCGGCTGAGGAAACCTGATTGCCTGCCTTTCCTAGCATGCCCTGCGAATCCTCCTCGTCGTCGAAGCTTTCCGGGACAATGATCTCTGCCTGGTGTTGACCGACATCGTAGCGCGTGTCGAGCAACAAGTCGTCCTCGGTGTAGAACGGCCGATCGTCAGGGTCGATCATCTCGAGGTCATCCTCGACGTCCAGGTTACGTTGACGCGATGATGAAATGTGGTCCTGGTCCGACGCGTCCCGCCGGCTACCGAATGCCAACCATGCCAATCCTGCACCGACCAGGGTCGCACCGATTGGGTTCTCGCTGACCTGTCGAGTGAGATTACTGGCAAAGTCGCTGGCGGCATCGCCGGCGCGTTTAGCAGTATCGCGCGTTTGCGGGCTGCGAAAGATGGAGATCACGTCATCGAGGAGATGTCGCGGATTCAGTCGTTCGCCGAGTTCGTCGAGCGTTTCATCCATTGCTCCACGTGTTTGATCGATCCGTCGTTTGATTTCACCGCTATCGCGATGCTCAAGATCGTCGGTCGGGGGCACGCGGTTGACGTGAGTCTTGTTGTCGTAGTGACCATTCTTGTTCACTTGGTTTTGGCTTGTAGCCATTGCTTGTCCTCCTTCAAAGATTGTTTCGTTCGTTCGGGCACCGGTGAGAAGTTGGCCAGTGTCTCCTTTGCCTTGGCAAACATGGCCAGTCCGATTCCGCCGACCACGAGTCCGACGATCAACGGGGCGATCCACAAGGCATGGACTGGTAGTCCCGCCAACCCGATCGCGACGTACAATCCGTACGACACGGCGAGTAACAGAAAAATGAGTCCGAGGTGGGCAACGGCGCCGCCGACGATCAGCAGGGCCGAGTTTCGTCCGACGACGCTTGCCTTCTCGCTCATCTCGGTTTTCGCGAGCGCGACCTCTTCGCGAACCAACGCGACCGACTCGTCACGCAGTTCTTTGATCA
>NZ_JBFHKV010000173.1:0-10455 GCF_041595215.1 Stieleria sp.
CTGTCCGACTGCGACAAGATTTAAATCGCCGGATTCTCGCTGCAGTGTGTAAACCAGATTCAGTCCGCCGAGGGGCCCGTCGCCTCTCCCAGACCCGCCGGGGCGACCGAAGATCACCTGACCCTGGCGATGGAAGCGGCGTCGATCACCGATCGTCGCGCCAAAAGCGAATACCTGCACAGCGATCCCCTGGTCATCGAATCGCCCGCCCAACCCGGGGCACTGGTGCAGACCGAAAAGGCCCGCGCAACACTGCTGCAATTGGCTTTCGAACTGGCCGGTGCGGAAACCGCTGCCCAAGCGATCGATTTGGTCCTGGACCGCCTGGCCGCATCGATCCCGTTTCGAAGCGCCGGCGCATTTGTCGTCGATTCACAAAAACGCCGACAGACTCAAAACCAACCGCCGCAGAACCCATCCACCGACGGCCGGCAAGCCAACCCGCGATCGGGGCCGGATCCGTCGATGCTGACCTTGGTCGCGACGCGTCATTCCAATGATGCGGCACCGGGATCGAGCAGCTACCGACGTCCGGCCGATACCGCGATTGCCAGCGTCATCGGCCCGGACGGACAAGCGATCTTGGCCCGAAACGTTTCCGGTGACCGAACGTTGGCAACCGAAAACAGCCAAGGCGAGATCGATGCGGTCAGCATGATCTTGGCCCCCGTCAGGGATCGTGAAGAAAACCTGTTGGGCATGCTGCACCTGCTGACGACCGACAAAGAAACGGTGTTGTCGGCGCGCGATCTGGAATTTGTTCTGGCCGTCGCCGAGATCCTGGCCGAGTCGCTGCGGAATCTGCGTGTCCGCGGAAAACTGGATCGCTCGCTCCGCCGATCCCAACGCCAAATCCGAACGCTGCAAAAGCAGATCGGCGGAAAAGTTCAAATCGTGGGGCAGAGCGATGCGGTCCGTGACATCATCGAAAAAATTTCCATGGTGGCCCCGACTCACGCGACGGTCTTGGTCCGCGGCGAATCCGGAGTCGGCAAGGAACTGGTCGCCTCGGCGATCCACCACGCCAGCGGACGCGCCTCGGCGCCGCTGGTTTGCATGAACTGTGCCGCGTTGTCGCCGTCGCTGCTGGAAAGCGAATTGTTCGGGCACGAGAAAGGTGCGTTCACCGGCGCGACCGATCGCAAGCAGGGCAAGTTTGAAGCGGCCGACGGAGGCACGCTGATGTTGGACGAAATCGGCGAGATGGATGCGGAGATCCAAGCCAAGTTTCTACGCGTGTTGGAAGGCCATCCGTTTGAACGTGTCGGCGGCCAAAGTCCGATCAAAGTTGATGTCCGCGTGGTCGCGGCAACCAATCGTGATCTTCAAGCGATGGTCGCCGAAGGTAAATTCCGCCAAGACCTGTTCTATCGCTTGCACGTCGTCGAGATTGTCGTCCCGCCGCTACGCAAGCGTGGCAGCGACATCCTGTTGTTGGCCGAGCACTTTTTGGCACAGTTCAACGAACAGATGGGCCGACGCATCACGACGATCACCGACGCGGCCAAACGGATGCTGTTGGATTATCGCTGGCCCGGAAACATCCGCGAGCTGCGCAACGTGATCGAACGTGCGGTGGTGCTGAACAGCGGTTCGACGATCGATGCCGAACACCTGTTGCTGACGCCGGCCATGTCGGCGGGCACGGGCGACGCGGAGTCAATCGCCGCGTCCAGTCCGGTCGAGATTTCGTTGGCCGAGTTGGAACGATCGCATATCGAACGTGTGCTCCGTCACACCGATGGCAACAAAAGTCGCGCGGCCGCGATCCTGGGCATCGAACGCAGCACGTTGGATCGAAAGCTGAAGAAGTTCGATCGGCAATCGTAACGAAAGTGAGTTAGGCTTCCAGCCTGTCACCCACGGCACCGCCGGCGTCAACCCGGTGCGACCCAATCAATCAAAAGGAAGGGGTGTTTTCGATTGGTCAAAAAATGGAGTGGTCAAAAAATCGTGTGCCGCAATGGCTGGAACCCGCCTCCTCGATCGTCCGATCTTTTGACCACCAAATCTTTTGACCCCAACCGCCGGTTGTATTTACAGCGTGGTACAAGGCAATGTAGCGCGCGCTTCGATTCGGTGCCACCGACGAATCTTGCCGCCCTTGGAATAGAAAGGCAGAATGATGGAGACCGAGCAACATCTGAAACATCATTCTGCCCCGAATGAAAGGCATCGATTTGTACCACCCACCAAACTCAGCCCCTCCGGTCTTTCACGCCGGCACCGGATGGCTCGCGCCGTTCCGCTAACAGCTTCTGGCGGGATTGTGCTCGCTAGCAAAACAGTGAATGTGTGGCACTGAAGAGGTCGCCGGCGGCCGTCAGGCGAGTTCTTGTCCGAGAAATCCTGCTCACCGGTAAAAAATCGCCTTGCGACGCCGTCGAGTCATTGGCGATATAGTCTGCCGGGGCAGATGAGATTGGCGCCATCACCGACTTTTGTGACGACGGGGTTCCCTCAGGTCCACCGCCAACGGAGCAAATTGCCGGGGTGTGCGTCGCTGCGACGCAAAAATGCCGTCGATCATCTGTTTCGGAAGATCCAACGATCTGTCGGCACAACCCATGCAAACAAGGGGGTTGGAGAATCGGATGTATCGACCAAGACACCTCGCGGAATTTGCCGCCCTAAAATCTTTGTCCAATCTGGTCAACGTGCTCCCCCAAAGCGCGGCTTTGAAGTTGGGCAGTGTCGTTGCGTCTGTCGGTTTTCAAATCGGTCGCAATCGACGATTGACGGCCGAGCAGAGGATCCGCCAGGTCTTCCGCGACCTATCCGAAGTCGACGCCACACGAATCGCGCGACAATCCTATCGCGATTTGGTTTGGCATTTGATCGAGATCTTGCGGACACCCAAAGTCACGCGAAACTGGGTGGAACAAAACACTCTGATCGGTCAAGACGATCGTCGACGACTCGACGGTGCGGTGGCGTTCGATCGCGGTTGTATCCTGGCGGTTCCACACTTGGCCAATTGGGATTTGGCGGGCATCGCGTTGGAGCAGCTCGGTTATCCGATGACGTTTATCTATCGCAATCAGAAAAATCCGCTGTTCAATCGTCACCTGAACGCGATGCGCAGATACATCGGCAGTGAAACCATTGAACGCGACGATCCGATGCTCTTTCGCAAAACGATTCGGTCGCTGCGCAAGGGGAATATCATTGCGATCCTCGTTGACCTTCGTTCCCGTCAAAACGACTTGAAGGTTCCGTTCCTCGGCCATACCGCTGACTTGGCCCGCGGCTTAGGGCTGATGGCACATGTAGCCGGATGCCCGGTCCTCCCCGCCTATACAACTCGGCCAGCCGGCGGCCGTCTGCAACTGCATTTCAAAGAGTCGATCACGCCGAATCGAAAGATTGACCGCAATGATGACGCGGAACGCATCTTGCGCGCGACGATTCCGCCGTTGGAGGCGGCGATCCGCGCCAATCCGGAACAATACTTTTGGTTCAATAAAAGATGGGTGCTCGAACCAATTGACGGTCAATCAGCGGACGGAATCACGGTAGGAAGGGCTGCTTGATTCATCGCTGATTTCGAATTCTGTTGCTGTCGATCCTTCAAGAACACAAGGGGCTCGTGGTTCGCCGCAGCACGTGACAGGCTGGAAGCGAATCCGACAGTGTTACTCCACCGAATCGACGGCGGATTTTAAGGTTCCGCCGCTGGTGAGCGTGATGGTCTTGTCGCCGATCTTGATCTTCACGGCGTCGGCGTCGATCGATTCGACGACCCCACGCACGCTGCCGATTTCAAATTCGTCGCCGACACGCAACTTCAGCGTCGTGCCGCGCGTCCGAACGTTCATCCAGGCCGTCCAATCTTCGGCACCCTGCACCAATCCGGTCAGATAGGTCTGCTTGGCATCATCGAATTCCAGTGGCGGCTTTTCGGGCGGCGGTGGCGGAGGTGGATCGACGACTTTGACCAGCAACGTTTCCTCGACGGTGCGTTTGGGGTAGCCGTGATCGGTGACGCGAACCGTCACGTCGAACTCCGTCAGTTCATCGCTGCTGACGCGCAACGTGCCGCTGCGATCATCGATCGAGACGACTTCTGGGGGATCAACCAATTCATACGACAACCGGTGTTGTTCGGCGTCCTTGAAGACCAGCGATACGGCTTCGCTACGTCCCTTGGTCACTTCCACGGTCCGGCTGCCGTCGTACGAAGGCGCCCGGTTGGGCGGCTCGAACAGGTTGCGATTCAAGATCGGATCGCTGTAGGCCAGCGAATCCGGGTCGACGCGCCAGGCGTTTGTTTCGGGGGATTTGGCGTTGACGGGAGCGTTCCGCAACGAAGCCACTTCGATCGTCATGCTGATCGTGAACCCCGAATCGGTCTTGGACGGTTTGAGATCAAATTCGCGAATCCGGTGCAAATAATCTTTGGACTGGATCTCGTGCATGAACTCAAAAATGTCCGGCGTCTCGGCGCGGCCGGTCAACAGAAACGTCATCTGTTGGTACAGATCGCCGACGGGGACGGTCCGTCCACTGTCGACCTTGGCGTCTTTGATGTTGTGATTTTCAATCACATCGAACAGCCAGCTCTGGTAGTCGCTGCGGGCACGCTCGACGTCGCTGGAAACCGATCGCACCAAGTACTCGCCCATCTGCCGATCGGCCAGCGCGCCTTGGTTGCGTTGTTCGGCCAGTTGGACCTGGCGTTCCTGAAGACTTTCGTACTGGGTCCGCCGCTGCTTGATGGCGGTTTGGTATTTCGTCAATCCCCATTGGCCGAGCCCGAGGACGAACAGTCCGCCGACCAAGATCGCTAACATTCTCTCACGTTGGTTCATGCTTGGACCTCCGCCGTGTCGGTGGCGTTTTCGTTGGACGGCTGATCGGGGGTGGACGGCTGCTGCTCAGCCTCTTGATCTTCGGATTCTTGAGCTTCGGATGGGGCCGCTTCGGATGGACTTTGTTCGGCAGCCGGTTCTTCGGTAGCGGTGGACGGTTCGTCAGCGGCTTGGGATTCCGCTTCCGCGATCCGCTCCGCCATTCGCTCGTAGCGGGTGTTGCGAATCGTTTCGCCTGAAATCATCACCGACTCGGTAAACGTCCAGGCGTAGGTGTCTTGGCCTTTTTGTTCTTGCGATCCCTTGCCGACGACACCGTGGTTCGGATCACGCAGTGCTTCTTCCAATTCGTCGATCACACTCGGCTCGGTAACGGCGCCGACGATGCGGAGCGTGCCGCCTCCGCCGCGAATGCTGGCGGTGCCCGAGATATTGCGGACAATCATCTTGTCACTCGGCGGTGCTTTTTCAGCCAGCCGTCGGATTTCGTCCAACCAATTGACGTCGCCGTCGAGAAACTGGTCGATGGTCTCGGTCCGCTCGATGCTCTCTTCGGCGGCTTTGGCCGACGGCAACAACAAGTTGACTTCGTTGGTCGCGTTGGCGATCTTTCGATCCCACTGGGCGAATTGCCGGTAGATAAAGAATCCCGCCAAGAAAACCGCTGCGATCGGTCCGGCGATCATCAAGATGCGGCGGACGCGATCCGGTTCCTCTTCCGGTTTCTTGCGTGGGTTCAAGAAATCGATCAGCGTTTCCGGAGCCGTTTCGTCGCTGGCGAGCAAACCGACCAGAGGCGCGAGGCGACCGATGTGCTCGGGCAAGGCCGATCGGTCGATCTGCAGACTGACCAGATCAAACGGATTGACCGCTTGGACGTCATCACAGCTGATCGTGCTCTTGATCGCCGCGATGTCCCCTGCGTGCACCGACTCGGTCCCCCAAACCACGATCCGACCCGGCGTCGAGGTCTCGCCGCAGGCCACCATGGTGCGGTGCAACTCACTTGCGATCGCACCGCTGCGATGCCTCGCTTCGGAAGGCAAGCGGACGGTGCGGACGAAAATCACCTTGCCGTCCCGCGCGATCACGATTTCGGCGTCGTCGTTGAGCAGGTCGATCAGAACGCAAATCGGTGGCGTCTTCTGGCCTCGCAGGTACAGCGATGCGGCCGAGAGCGGACGCAAGGCGATGCGTTTGGGCAATAGATCTGACGTCTTGCAGAGTTCCCGGACCCGATCCATGTCCCCTGGAGAAACGGCCGCCGCGATCAGCGTGTTGTTTTCATTGGTGCGACGGGTCACCAAAAAGTCGACGATCGCGCGTTCGCTGGCCGAGGCAAAGCTGCGGATGGCCTGAAATCGCACCATGTCCGGAAGCTCGTCGTCGGGCACCGGCGGCAACTGCAATTCTCGCAACTCCGCCTTGCCGCGACCGATCGTGACCAGCGTTTCCGTTTTCTGCAGGCCCTCGCTGGTGATGTAGGCCCGTAGCTTTTCCGAGACCGATCCGTTTTCGGGGATCGGGATGACCTGTGCATCGGTCACCTGCACCTTGGAACCGTTGCAGTTGGCGACGACGATCCGCAATTCGCGGTCGTCATAGTCGAGGGCTATTCGTTTAGGCATGGTGGTAGTCTAGTTCGATAAGGTCAAAACGCACGGTCCGTCTCGGTAGGGCTGGCTGGGAAACGTTAGGGGGGACTGTTACGGGGACGCTGTTGTTGGGAGGCGGCGGGTTGGTCACCGGACACCGCGGCCGTGTTGCGGATTCCGAGCACGGAAACATCAAACGCCCGACCGAGATGGCTGAGGTCTCGATAGGACACGATTTTGGGGTTCACGGTGGTCGCGTCGATGATCACTTCTTGGCGATGGGCCAAGCCGGTCGATTCAAAGTAGCCGACGATCTGGGCCCGATAGACGTCACCCCCGCCGGTCAACAGTGGCACCAGGTTTCTCATTTCCGCCAACGTCACGATGCCCTCGACCATCAACCAGGTCTCATAGAACCGGTTCTCGTCGTCGGTTTCCGTCCCGCGGGCTTCCAGAATCATGCCGACTTGTTCCTCGGTCAAAAACGGGATGCCGTACAACAGTTCCGCGGGGCATTCATTGACGTTGATTCGACCGGGCATCGCCGGCGTGTCGCCGGTGACCAGTTTGTCCATGATCAGCGGCAGGTAGATGCCCGCGGTCAGCAACGTGAAGGGACTGCGGTAGGTCACCGCGTCGTCGCCTCCGCCAACGGTGACGGTGGCGTCGATCAGATCGAGCACCTGGGTGAACTCGATTCCGCCGCCAGCCGACAGATCAAAATTCTCCAGCAAGTCCGCCGTCCAGATGCCTCCGTCGTTGGCCGGTTCGTCACCCGGTGCGGCGTTGGCCGCATCCGGCAGAGCCGCTCCGGCGATGGACGTCGACGGTGCCCCCGACATGCGGTACGCACAAATAAAACTGGCGTAGACGTCATCGCCGAGGACATCGGTCAAGTCTTCGTAGAGGATTTCCAGATCGTCCGCGTTGATGTTCACCCGAAACGTGCCGTCACGCTGCTTGTTGGCTTCTTGCCCGTGGATCGTAAAGTAGGCCGCCAAGCCGAGTGCACCGGGCGTGTCGACGGTGACGTTGAAGCGTTGCTGTTCGTCCGGATCGAGCACGCCGTTGCGATTGGTGTCGGCACCGAACAACAGTGTCGGCGTCATCCCGCTGACCAGCAACAGTTCTTCGACGCTGCTGATCGGGCCGTTGGTCGGTTCGTAAGGCGTCGGCAGTCCGCTGTAATATTCCAGCTCCGCTCCATAGGGTCGCACTTCGTCGTCCGCGTCCAGCCAGTCCATGATCGAATCAGCGATCTCTTCGGTCATCCCCGGCAAGGCCAACAACAACGCGGTCGCGATACTCTCGGGCAACGCGTCGCCGCTGTCTGGATCCGAGAGCAGACTGAGCGCGGCCATCAAGCCTTCGGAGTTTTCATCCAAGACCGTCAACGTGTTGAGATTCAAACGAGCTGATTCGTCCTGCAACCCGAATCGGATTCCGCTGAGCATGCCGTTCTCATTCAGATCCGGCGCGGGGACGGAGAAATCACAGACGTTGGCGGCGTCTTGATTGGAAACCGCGATCGCCTGGAACAGGTTGGGATTGTTGTAAACACCTCCCATGTCGTCCCGCATCATTCGGGGTTGAGACAAAATCAAACGAATCGCCTCGGCGCCGGAATCGGCAGCCACGCGGGCCCGGACCAGGTCACCGGACAGGTACGCGGCGTCATCGTAGGCCACCATCACTCCGGTGAACGAGTACACCGACAGCGTGGCGACGACAACGACCAACAACACCAGCACCAGGAAAAAACCTCGCCGCCGGCGTGGACGTTGCGTGTTGAGTTTGGCTGGTGAATTCATCAGAGGCCTACCCCCGAAAGATCGTCTTCCTCTTCTTCTTCGATGATCTTGGCCATCGTCAGTTTGACCACGTGCTGGAACACCCGTGGTTCCTGTTCACTCACGGCGACCAGCGGGTCGACCATGACCATTTGGATTTTCACGGCCAAGGGTAGTTCCCCGAGTTCGTCGCTGTTCCATTCGATTTGCCAGGTCACGCCGTCCCAGTAGGAGAATTCGATTCCGGTGACTTCGGGCGCGAGCAATTCGCCGGTCTGGCCGAGTGCGGCGAGGTTGCCCGAGGTGGATGCGAACGTCGTTGCGGAGCGATCCAAGACGCGTCGTACCAAGCCGCCGGCGGTCGTCGATGTCGTCGCGTCCAGCTTGGCCAGCGGATCCTCGATCCCGATCGAATCGGCCGCCTGAACGTAGTAGGTCACGGTTTTCAGATCGCTGGGCAAATCGGCCAGGTTGCCGGGATCGACGTCCATCAGCACGGCATACTCTTCCAACCGCGGCAGGCGACTGGTGTCGACTTGCAGTTGGTACTGGTCTCCGATCAAACCGGGCGTCTGCAGCACGGCGACTCCCGATACCGTTGTGGTTACTTCCTCTTCCAGCGCCGGGTCGTCCATGCCGGCGGCCTCGGCGGCGCCGGGATCGCCCGCATCGCCCGTGTTGCCACCGCCTGTGGCCGACGCGGCGGTGCTGGCCAGCAAGGTTTCCAGCGCGCTGGTGTCCAACGGTTCCGGATGAAGCGACGCCCGCAAGTCATCTTCGATCATTTGCATCACGGCCGCGGCCAGCATGGTTCGCCGCATGTCCATGTCACTGGAATCCATGTCGACGGCATAGAATCGGAACGCGGCGTTGACCAGCGTCATCAGGACGACGGCCATCGACAGCGTCAAAAACAGTTCCAGCAAGGTGAAACCGCGTCGCCGCCGGTGTCGGCTGAACCGAGTCGCCTTGGTCAGGTTCGATGCAATCATGTCAGCGGCTCCTCACCGCCGTTGGCGATTTCTTCGCGCGCCGCCTCTTCTTCCGCCTCGGCTTCTTCCAGTCCCAGCGCGGGATCGATCACCCAGCGATCGAGCGCGAACGCGGCCAGTTGTTCGGTACCGTCGCCCGCGCGCGCCAACACGGTCACGCGTAGCGAAAGCAATCCATCGAGTTGGCCGGGCATGACTTCGACGGTGTACACGAACGTTTCGGTCGACGCGCTGTCGAACGACTCGGCCGGCGCTTCGACGATCGTCGTCGGTGATTGCCCCGCTTGGAGGTTCAACAATTGTTCGTTCAATTTGGATTGGCAGATCATCCTGGCGGTCACCAGCGCGCGGGCTTCGCGCGCGGCGCTGACGCCGGTCCCGGCGATTTGCGCCAGGACGGCCAGACTGCTGCCGAGGATGGCCAGCGCCAGAATCATTTCCAGCAGCGAAAAACCGCTCCCGCGACGTCGCATCGCTGCTTTGGATGACGCTCGTTTCGGTGATTGCGAGACGATCATTGGTTGGCCCCCACCTCGCTGATCGTGACGTCGCCGGTGATGCCACGCAGCTTGATTGTGATTTGCCCGTGCTCGGGATGCATCAGCACCACCGCGGCGGTGCTGGTGGTCCCGTCGGGGTAAAACAAAATCGGTTGACTGTATCCTTCGGCTTGGTTGCTCATCGTTGCCTGTTCGATTTCCATCGCCCGGGCTGCGGAAACGACCGACACGCTTTTGACCACGACGTCGTCGGGCAAATCCACCTGACGGATTTCCGATTCGTCCTGGATCACCGGAACAAACTGACCTTGTTCGGCGCCGGACAACAGAGCCGACTGCGTGCCGGTCTGGTCGATCGCGTTGACGGAGTCGGCCAGGGAGAAATACGGCTGGACGCGGAGTTGGCTGGATTCGAGCATCGCATCGACCATCAAGATCCGGCCTTGCCGCATCGAATCGACGCGCGCCAGCATCAATTCTTCGCGGATTAATTTGGCCCCACGGACGATCCTTCGGTCGCCGAGCAACCAAGCGACTTGCGGAATGGCGATCGATGCGAGGACGGAAAGGATGGCCAAGACCAACAGCAACTCCAGCAGCGTAAAACCACTTTCTCGTTCTCGTGTGCGATCTCTCTCAAGTGCGACCATGTCAGGTAACGCGGTGAAGCGTTTCTTAGCGGCAGGGCGCGAGCCCTCCGGTGTTTGGGGTAACGCCGTGAAGCGTTTCTTAGCGGCAGGGCGCGAGCCCTCCGGTGTTTGGGGTAA
>NZ_JBFHKV010000174.1:0-10438 GCF_041595215.1 Stieleria sp.
CGACCCGGAACGCCTCAAGGCTAGACACCAACGGTCGCTGGTGTGCAGGCTTTAGCCGCCCACTGTCGCTGCGAAGCAGCGACCCAGAACGCCTCAAGGCTAGACACCAACGTTCGCTGGTGTGCAGGCTTTAGCCGCCCGCTGTCGCTGCGTAGCAGCTAAGCCAACAGCTCGTTGATCAGCTGGCCGCCGAACTGGGAAAGTTGCTTGTGGCGGCCGGCGTGGAAGTAGGTCAGCCGGTTGTCGTCCAGACCGAGCAGATGCAACAGCGTGACGTGCACGTCGCGAATGTGGTGCACGCACTCGACCGCATTGGCACCGATCTCGTCGGTCGCTCCGATCGTGTGTCCGGCGTTTGTCCCGCCGCCGGCGAACCACATCGTCATCGCCTTGGCATTGTGATCACGACCGTAGGATTGACCTCCGCCGCGCAACCCGTTGTCCGGTGTCCGACCGAATTCACCACACCAGATCACCAGGGTGTCCTTGAGCATGTCGCGTTGCTTTAAATCTCGCAACAGCGCCGCGATGGGTTGGTCGACCGAGCGGATCAACGCCCCGTGCGCTTTTTCGATGTAGTCGTGGCTGTCCCAGTTTCCGGCATAGGCTTGAACAAAACGCACACCGCTTTCGACCAACCGCCGGGCCAACAAACATTTTCTTGCAAAGGAGTCCGTCGCCGCCCCGCCCACACCGTAGGCGTCGAGTGTCGACTGGGACTCCCCGTCCAAATCCAGCACGCCGGGGACTTCGGTCTGCATCCGGTAGGCGAGTTCATAGCTGGCGATTCTCGCTTCTAACTCACCCCGGCCGGGACGTGAGGCGAGGTGTTGGCGATTGAGTTGCGCCAGCAGATCAAGATTCTCGCGCTGTCGCTGGGGCGACACCGCCGCGGGCGGGTTCAAATTTAGAATCGGACTGCCTTCGGGGCGGAGCGGCGTGCCTTGAAATCTGGCGGGCAGAAACCCGTTGGACCAGTTTCCCGCGCCGCCCTGCGGATAGCTCGACCGCGGCAAGACCACAAACCCCGGCAAGTTCTCATTCATCGTGCCCAGGCCATACGTCACCCAGGCGCCGATTCCGGGATCGCCGCCGAACTGATTGCCGGTATTGAGCTGGTAGCAAGCCGTCGGGTGATTGACCGATTCGACTTGCGCCCCACGATAAAAGCAAATGTCGTCGACCATCTTGCTCAAGTGTTTCCACTCGGTGCAAATGTCCGCGCCACACTCGCCTGCCTTGGTGAATTGAAAGGGGCTTTTGACGAAGTAGCGTTTTCCCGACGACATCGCACTTTCCATCTCGCCGCTGCGGGTAAACGCTTTGAGATGCTGTTTGGTCAGTTCGGGCTTGGGGTCGAACGTGTCCAGATGCGACGGGCCGCCTTCCATCATCAAAAAGATGCAGCGTTTAGCCCTGGCCGGATGATGAGTCCGTCCCGACTGGTCGGCTTGCAAGAGTGACGTCAGCGCGACCGAACCGAGGCCCGCGCCGAGACCATACAACGCCTCGCGGCGGGTCGGCATCGCCAGTCGATGGGGAGGGTGAGCAGCCATGATCAATCCAGGTAGGCAAATTCGTTGAGATTAAAAATCACCAAACAGACATGCGCCAGTCCGCGCGTTTTCGCATCGACGTCGGCGGGCTGAAGGTCCGGTTGGTAATTGGTGTAAGCCGGCATGGTTTCGATGAAGTCGTAGGGTTGCCCCGTTTTCTCCGCCATCACCGTTCGCATTATCTGATCCGGCCAGGTTTTGGCTTGATAGGATCGCGACGATTCTTCAGCGATCGCGTCGTTCCATTGATCTAGACACAGTGAACGTTCCTCAGCAGTCGGCGTTCGCCCCAGTGCCAATTGGAAAGCACGATCGATGGTCTCAACATCGTCGAGTTGTTCATCGACCAACCGCTTGGCGAACGCGATCGATCGGTCGAAAACCTCTTCGGAATTGAGCAGTGTCAACGCTTGGGGTGCGACCGTCGATGTCTCCCGCAACTCACACGACTTGTCCGGTCCCGGTTGGTTGAACGATTCGAGGAACGGATCCCGCAGCCCACGAATCTTTTCGGCGTACAGGCTGCGGCGGTTGCGTTGCTGGGGAGTCGGATCGGGTTCATAAACCGAAGCCGCCCCGCCCATGATTTGCCGTGGCTGGAACGCGACTTCCAAGTTCACATCCGGCCGCGCCGGAATCCCGCCGACGCTGCGATTGAGTTCACCACTGGCGACCAGCATGGCATCGCGAATCTCTTCGGCGGTCAATCGACGTGGCTGGAACGAGGCGTAAAGATTCCCTTTCGGATCGAGAGTGGCTTGGCGTTGCGGCTGCGGATGACGGCTGCTGCGGCGATAGGCCTGGGAGGTGACGATCAGCTCATTGAGCTTCTTGATACTCCACCCCTGGTCCATGAACCAGCGCGCCAAGTGGTCGAGCAATTGTGGATGTGTCGGCAGGGCGCCGGTTCCGCCGAAGTTGTTCGGGTTGCCGGCCAGTCCTTTGCCGAAGTGCCACGACCAGACGCGATTGACGATCACGCGGGCGGTCAACGGATTGTCCTCGGCGGCGATCCACCGAGCCAACGCCAAGCGGCGTTTTCCCTTGCCGTCGGGAAACGAAGGAGGCTGCATCTGACCGAGCGCGACCGCAGCACTGAGTGGTCCCGGCTGGACCGGGTCAGTCGGTGAATAGACGTTGCCGCCGGCCAAGATCGCGTCGGCTTCGAGTTGTCCCTTGGCCCAAGGGTTCTCCGGCAACTCGATCCGATTGCCGACGTTGTTGCGTTGGATCGTCTTGCCCGTGTAAACGGCAAAGGCGATTGGCCGGGTGCGATCGAGTTCCCAACGGTGACGCGCGATGTTTTTCGACATTCTGGCCAACGAGGCTTCGTCGCCAGGGTCCAGCCCGTTGTCGCCGACCTTTGCATCACCGGTTTCCTGCTTCCGCGCCTTGGCGACTTTCTGGTTGAGTTCCTTGCGTTCTCGCTCGTAGGCGGCGACTTTGGCGTTGACCCATTGGTCGGACGCTTCGAAACCCGTTTTGTTTTCCACGTCCAGGAACGGTGCGTCGCGCTCGGCGAACTGGGTCGTCGAGAACACCGCCATCATGCTGTAGTAGTCACGTGTCGGCACGGGATCGAATTTATGATCGTGGCACTTGGCACACTGCAAGGCGTGAGCGAGAAACGTTTGGCCGACCGAATCGGTGATGTCATCGAGCCATTGCTGACGAGTTTCCTTGAACACGCTCATGCCGGTCTGTTCCCACGGCCCCATTCGCAAGAAACCCGTTGCGATCAGATTCTCTGGATCCTCGGCGTCAATCTCATCCCCGGCGATCTGTTGTCGGATGAACTCGTCGTAAGGTTTGTCTTCGTTGAAAGCGCGGACCACATAGTCACGGTAACGCCAGGCGTTGGGGCGACTGTAGTCGTTTGCAAAACCGGCAGTGTCTGCGTAGCGGACGACGTCCAACCAACGCAGGCCGAACTGTTCGCCGTAGTGCGGCGACGCCATCAATTGCTGCGCGAGCGTCCGCACGGCGCTTTCGCGGTCGTTGGCATACTCGCGGGTGAAGTGTCTGACGTCTTCCGGTGTCGGCGGCAGCCCCGTCAAACCGAAACTCATCCGTCGCACCAATTCAGCGGCCGGGGCTGGCGGCGCGGGCGCGAGACCTGCCGCGGCTAGTTTCTCGTCGATGAACCAGTCGATCGGGTGTTTGCCGGCGGGCACCGAGACGTGCTGCAGCGGCCGATACGCCCACAGCTTCTGGGGTTCGTAACGTCGGTTCTGCCAGTCGTCCGACAGCGCCTTGGACGTCGCCACCTGCACACCTTCGGCGTATCGCTGCTGAATCATTGCGACGCGTTGTTCATCCGGCCACGGCGCTCCGGCATCGATCCAATCACGAATCCACCACGTTTGAGCTTCGGTCAGCTGGTCGGCTTCCTTGGGCGGCATTTCATAGCCTTCCTCCGATCGGCTGGCGGTCCGGTAGAGGTAGCTCTGTTCGCCCTTGCCGGGGATGAGCACTTCATCTTCGAACGACTCACCACCGGCGATCAAGGTTTCTCGAGTTCGCAGGTCCAGCCCACCTTGGATGTCATCGGGTTCCGCCCCGTGACAGGCCAGACACTTCTCTGCGATCAGCGGTTTGACATGCAACGCAAACAGCTTTTCACCTTCGCTGACGTCATCGTTGGCGACAAGCGGTGGGAGGATCCACAGCGGGATCAGGATGATGGCGACGATGGTCCTCATGGTGTTCCTTGTTTGCTCGACCAACGATCTCTTAACGAGCCGACACGATGCCTTGGATTCAGTGACCTATTGTGCCGGCCCTCCGGGCCTCTGCTTGTTGCCCTCTTGCAACCGGTGGCTGACGCCACCGGCAACCATTGTGCCAGCCCTCCGGGCTTCAGAGGAATCGCACATCGATTCCGTCAGTGGCAGTGGCAGCAAATCTCTGATCTTGGATCTGAAATACCGCTCCGCCCATTTTAACACACACCATTGGCCAAGGCGTCCCACCGGAACCCGATCTCCACTTGGCATTCGTGCAATTCGTGTGATTCGTGGACAACTTTTCGCACTGTTGCCTCGGTCCACGGTTTCCCCGGACGGTTCCACGCTCAAAATCGCGTTCGAAAAAACTCGACCATGTCGTCGAGTGAGTTCCTGTCTTCGGGCGACACCGTGTGGCCTCCCGTTTCATAGACCCGGATCTTGGCGGCGATGCCGGCGTCCGTCATCGCGCGGTGCATGTCGCGTGACTGAAGCCAGGGCACGGTGGAATCATCGCGGGAGTGCAGGAACAGGATCGGCGGATCACTCGGATCGACATGTGTGATCGCCGAAGCGGCCAACCATTCCGGATCCTCGGGTGAAAAAGCCGGGCCGATCCACTCTCCGTTGGTTTTGAGTTTCTTTTTGGAATTCGGCTGGAGTTGAAGCTGTTCTTGTTTCGTAAACCGCGATACGAAATCGAAGACGCCGGCGAAACAAACGGCGGCTCGGATGCGGCTGCCGGGATCGTCGTCTTCGCCGGTGACCGCCAGCAGCGCGGCGAGTGTTCCGCCGGCCGACCGGCCCGTCGCGCCGATACGCTCGGCATCGATTTGATATTTCTCGGCCACCTCGCGGATGAATCGGACGGAGGCTTTCACGTCGGCCAGGGTGTCGCGATGCCGATGCTCGGGACTGCCGCGATAGGAGATCAACGCGGCTGCAAAACCATGCTTGGCCAAGTGCTCGGCAAAGGGTTTGAATCGCTGTCCGTTCTGCGGACGAAAGCCACCGCCTTGAATGACGATAACGCAGGGCGACCGATCGGCAGACGCTTGGGGAAGGTACAGATCCAGTGTCAGCGACGCCGCGGCTTTGCTGAAATGGAGGTCTTTCACGACCGTGAAGTCTTCGGCTGGCGTGTGACGGCTCAAGGAAACGCTGACGCAGCATGCGACCAGCATCATCGACAGGAACCGTGGTCGCATCGGAAAGGCAAATCGCATCGGAAAGGCAAATCGCATCGGAAAGGCAAATCGCATCGGACAGGCAATTCGCATCGAAGTCTCCGGACGGGCGTCGGTGGTGGAACAAATCAAATTCATGACCGCGGTGATTTAGAATGGGTTATACTAGCGGCCCCCCCAATCACTCGCCCACCGATGATTCACCAAAATGCGTTTTCTCGCGATCGCATTGCTACTCACCTGCATCTGGCATGACGCGCCGGTCTTGGCGGGAGATCCGATCGGCTGGTCGGGCGATTGGACACGGTCGCGTTCCGGCGGGGCGGCGCAGTGGTTCGAAATCCGCGGGACCGGCGGGCGAAACAATCCGCTGCGGCGACGGCTCGATGCACCGTTTGATGGCGACCAGCTGTTCGTTCGTTTTCAGCTGCGCTACGATTCAACCAGTCTCGACACGCCTCCCAACGGAAACGGCGAGTTTCTGGTTCTATGGCTCGACGAACAGGACGGAGGTGACGCGGCGGGACACAACGGCGGTGTGCCGAACATCGGGCTGCATGTCGACGAAGACAAAAACGCCTTCATGGCACGCTACGTTTCCTCGTCCCAGCACTTTGCCGAGATCGAACTGCAGGGCGATCGCGTCTACACCATCCTGGCCAAAGCCTCGCGATCGCGATCGGGCAGCGGACAACCCTATGACCGGTTGAGCGTCTGGATCGATCCTGAAATCCTTGACGCGAAAACTCCCGCCATCGAGGTCGCTGCAACAAACGCGATTGGGTCGATTGGCTGGATCGGGTTTTCGACGGGGATGAAGACCGAACGCGACGATCGAATCTTGGTCTCCGAGGTATCGCTGGCGACCACCTGGCTGGAATCCTTCGGCTTGCCCGCCCCAGTCACTCCCACGCCACCGACGACGAAACCAGCGACGGTGCAGACACTCACCGCAACGGTCCGTTTTGCCGATGACGTCTATCCGATTCTGCATCGGCATTGCTTTGAGTGTCACAGCGGCGAGGATCCAGAGTCTGGATTGCGATTGGACAGTTATGACGAAGTCTTGAACCAATTGTCTCCCCGCGATGCCGATGCCAGCCATCTGATTGCGCTCGTCGAATCGTCCGATCCGGCAAAGCAGATGCCTCCGCCCGATGATGACCACACGCAACTGAGTGCGGACGAAATCCGCGTGCTGCGTGATTGGATCGATGAGGGCGTCGTCTGGGACCATCGACTGCTGCCGACGCCCGCGATGCAGTCCGATCACTGGGCGCTACAGCCCGTCCGTCGACCTGAGATTCCTGAGGTATCGTCCACTCGGCCCTTGCGGACACCCGTTGATGCGTTCATCGCCCGCAAACAACAAGACCTGGGTACGACGCCTGCGGAAACGGCTTCGTGGTCGACGCTGCAACGTCGAATGGCGTTGGATCTGACGGGGCTTCCACAATCGGCGTTCCCGGGACTTGAGCAAGCGACCAGTCACGAATCACTCGATCGCTGGATCGATCAATTGCTGTCTTCACCGGCTTACGCCGAGCGTTGGGGACGCTACTGGTTGGATCTGGCCAGGTGGGCCGAGAGCAATGGTCATCAACACAATCGACCGCGGCCCCACGCCTGGCGTTACCGTGACTATGTGATCCAGAGTTTTCAAGACGACAAACCGTACGACCAGTTCATTCGCGAGCAACTTGCCGGCGATGAACTGCAGGGGGCATCGCGTTGTTTGGAGGCGACGGGATTCCTGGCCGCCGCCCGATACAGCGGCAATGAGCTGGACAAAGAGATTCAACGCCAGGACATTCTGGTGGATGTGGTCAACACCACGGCAAAAACGTTCCTGGGCGTCACACTCGAATGCGCCCAGTGTCACACCCACAAGTTCGACCCGTTTACGATTCGCGACTACTACCGATTGCAGGCGTTCTTTACGCGCGGGCAACCGGGAAACCTGTTGCTGGCCGATGCCCCCGCCGAAGCGGAATCGTGGATCGACGCGCGTTGGCAACTGTTCGACTCCGTTCACTCGCGGATGGTCGCCCAAAAGCGTCGTGCCGGCGTCCCCGAGCCCGTCTTGGTGATTCCCAAGTCGGTGATCGGCGCAATGAATGCGCAGGAACGCAAAGCGCTGTCCGCACTCGATTCCGCGATCGCGTCGACCCCACAAGTCTGGGGCTGGATCGGTGGCGATGAGGGAGTGGTCGTCGCGCCCCACGAGATGCGTTGGCCGTTGCCGCGTGATCTTCAATCGGTCGCAGAAATGAAAACCTACCTGCGGTTGCGTGGTGACGCCAAATCGGTCGGCCCGGAAGTTCGCGCCGGCTGGCCGGCGGTTTTCGGACCGACGCCCGACGGTGCGACTTCACGAACCGACTTGGCCGACTGGATCGCGTCCCCGGACCATCCGTTGACCGCGCGCGTCTGGGTCAATCGGATTTGGCAGTGGCATTTCGGCACCGGTCTGGTTGCGACCTCGGGTGATTTCGGGACTCAAGGTGCTGCCCCGACACACCCCGAACTGCTCGACTGGCTGGCCGACGAATTGGTCGCCAGCGGCTGGAGCACGCGGCACATTCATCGACTGATCCTCCGATCGATGGCCTATCGACAATCGGCGTCGTTCTCACAGCCCAACCATGACTTGGATCCCGATTGCCAATCCCTGTGGCGTTGGACCCCGCGACGACTGGAATCCGAAGCGATCCGGGATTCGGCGTTGTCCGTCGCCGGCCGACTGGACACGACCGTGGGAGGCCCGAGTGTGAGTGACGAGGATGCGGACGAAGCCTACCGGCGCAGCGTCTACCTGCCACAGCAACGCGAACGGATCGCAGAATCGTTGACGCTGTTCGATAGCCCTGCGGCGGTGGCAACCTGTTCGCGGCGTCGCGTGTCGACCGTCTCGCTGCAGCCGCTGTACCTGCTCAACAGCGACTTCATGAATACGATCAGCCACCGTTTTGCCGATCGTGTCCGCAACTCGTCCACGGAAGACCAATACGCCGCAACCGCGCTGCGGCTGGCGCTCGGCAGAGACGCGTCCGAGGAAGAGGCGGAGAAGATGACACAGTACCTGCGTGATCATTCGCTCGAATCATTGTGCCTGGTCATCCTGAACTTGAGCGAGTTTTTGTACCTGAATTAGAGAGACGCATGACGTCAAACCCTTGGATCGACCGAAGACGATTCCTGTACGGCGGCGGACTCGGTGCCGGTGCGATGGCGCTGCAGCTGTTGCGTCACGCCGAAGCGGAAGGGGCCAATGCGACGCACCACCCCGCCACGGCATCGAGCGTGATCTTTTTGTTCATGTCCGGCGGTCCGAGCCAAGTCGACACGTTTGACCCCAAACCGGAGCTGGACCGGCTGGCGGGCAAGGACGTTCCCGACAGCATTGCCGAAACGATCCCCAAAATCAAACGAGCCGGGCTGAAGAACTTGATGGGTTCGCCGTGGTCGTTCAAACCCTACGGCGAAAGCGGAATTCCGGTTTCCGACTTGCTGCCCAAAACGGCGGAACATGTCGACGATTTGTGTGTCATTCGATCGATGCAGCACAACAATCCGGTGCATGGGCCCGGTGAATGCGTCGCGCTGACGGGCACCGCCGCCGGCGATCGCCCCAGTATCGGCAGCTGGTCGCTGTATGGTCTGGGAACGGCCAACGAGAGTCTGCCCGCATTCATCGGAATGAACCTGCACACCGACGGCATGCAGTTTCCCCAAGGTGCCGGATGGGGATCGGGCTTTTTGCCATCGGGGTTCCAAGGCACCGTCGTCGACCCGGCCAAGGGGATTCGGCACGTGAACATGCCGGAACAGACGTCCAAGCAGCAACGCCGCGATCAACTGGAATTGATTCGTTGGTTCAACCAAAGGCACTTGGATCAATCCGGAGGCCAAAGCGAACTGCGGGCGCGATTGGAATCCTATGAAACCGCGTTCCAGATGCAGACGTCGGCGCCGGAGTTGTTTGACATCGGAAAGGAAACGCAGCAGACACGAGATCTGTATGGTTTGAATCATCCCGATGGCAAAACGGTCGGCCGCGCGTGCCTGCTCGCCCGACGCATGGTCCAACGCGGCGTACGGTTCGTGCAAGTCCGCGTCGGCGGCTGGGACGCCCACGGCAACATCAAGGGCAACCATTCCAAAATGGCCGCGCGGACCGATGTTCCGATCGCCGGGCTGCTGACGGATCTCAAGCAACGCGGCTTGCTTCAGTCGACGCTGGTCGTCTGGGCCGGCGAGTTCGGACGCACGCCGACGATGGAAGGCCGAGGCAAGGGCCGCGATCATTCTCCGGCCGGCTACTCGATCTGGATGGCCGGTGGCGGCGTTCAAGGCGGGCAGATCATCGGCGCGACCGATCCGCTGGGTTACGTCGCGACCGAACGCCCGGTGTCCCCACACGACTTTCACGCCACCATGCTGCACGCGTTGGGAATCGACGCCAACCGTTTGACCTACAACCATCACGGCCGCGATGAAGTGCCGACGGTGTTCGGAGGCGAGGCCGTTGGGGAAGTCTTTGGGTAGCAGGGCATGATGCACCACATCACGGACACCGTCGGGCACGCTGCGTGTGCCGTCGTCGATCGAATCACAACCGACACACGTGTTGAGCCAATGGCGTTCAATTAAGCGTCGTTCGTTTTCGCTGGGGCCCGTAGGCTCACGCCAAACGGCTGATCATCGTTTGACATCAGCCGGTTCGCGCCAGCGCGAGCGGCGGCACCTCCGCTTGCCTCAACGTTGCGGCGTTGCCCCGCGGCCTTCCACTGCCAATCACATCCGAAATCGATTTGCGGGAGAATCCCTAACTGCCGATGCCGGCCAGCCAGACCAGCAGGGCGATGACGACGAAGCAGACCGCCACGGAGATGGCGAATCCATACACGTCGGATTTGCGCGGACGCAGCGCTTCGATGTCCGTGCCGGGAAACAGCCTGCGGTCCTC
>NZ_JBFHKV010000175.1:0-10434 GCF_041595215.1 Stieleria sp.
GATCTTGTTGTGCAGCGAGAACGCCGCGGCGATCACGACGCAACTGGTCACCAGCACGTAGGGAATCGCCATGCCGGTCGACAGGTCGAACCGTGCCAACCCGCGGAACGGCTTATCCCAGCCCCGGGCGAGCATCGAATACGGCAAGAGGAATGTCATGTTGATCCCGACTGCGGTGGCGGCCGCGGCGATCATTACCGAACGTTGCGTGCTGACTAGTTGGCTCGTCCAATACGATTGCTCGGATTGCCCCAGCGATGACACGACGGCCGCCATGTCGCCGGTCGGATTGTTCCACTGCGACAGGTCGGGGATGAATCCGGCCAGGATTCCACCGAATTCAAGTTCGCCGTTGATGGCCAACAACACCACGACGCCGAAGAAACAGATCACCACCATGCCGACCAACGATTTGAGCACGATGTCAAACAGCTTGGCCGCGCGGCCTTGTTTGGTGTTCAACAGCACCACAAATCCGGCGGCGAAAAACAGGATGGCCGTGACGATGATCTTGGTGCTGGTGGCATCACCGAGCCCGTCGCTGCCGGCCAGGTTGGCGAGGTTCTTGTCGATCGCGTCATAACAGAGGCTGAACTGTGGCATGCACCAGATGATGTTTGCCATCACTGTCGCGATGATCCATCCCCACCCCAGCGCCGGATTGATTTCACTGTTGATCGCTTCGAACGGACGCCGCCCGGTCGACAGCGTTACGTAGCTGATCGCCGACAGCATGATCACGCCCATGGTGATCGCCAGCAGCTGCAACCACAGCATGCTGGTTCCGCCCAACACGCCCAGGAACAACGCCCCGGCCAAGGAACCGCCGCCCAGGGTGATCGCCGCTTGCAACCAGCCCGGCCCGGACAATCGCACGTACGTCGACAGCGTCTTTCCACTGGCCTGGGCGTCGAGCAACAGCTTGCGGTCGGCGAGCACTTTTTCGCTGACTTGGGGAGCGGACGCGGACGGGGCGCCAGAATCAGAGGTAGGTTGATCGGTCATCGAATACGCGACAAAAGAGAAGGAGGTGGGAGCGGGGGATCCAGTCGCGAAATATAGCCGATGACGCGGCCGGCGTGTGAGCCGGCGGCTGGTGAGAATCCGTAGGTCACGCTGGGGACGAGGGGGCTGGTGATCGACGGTGAAGCTATCTCACTCGTTGTAGAGAAGACGATTGGGCGGCTGCCCCTGATACCATTGCGGCCCAAACTCGCTGCCCCTCACCCCCGGCAGGGCGATTGGCATGCACAGCATGCCCTACATTTCCTGTCACTGAGGCGAGCCGCGTCGCGGGTGCCCGGACTACTCCATTTCGACCAAGTAGCGTTCCGCGTCGAGTGCGGCCATGCAGCCGGTCCCGGCCGACGTGATCGCTTGGCGGTAGTAGTCGTCAGCCACGTCGCCGGCGGCAAACACGCCTGCGACCGAGGTGTTGGTGCGAAACGCCTTGGCCCACTGGATGTAGCCGGCTTCGTTCATTTCGACGGCGCCCTCCAGGAACGACGTGTTGGGCGTGTGGCCGATGGCGACAAACATGCCGCCGACTTTCAGATCGCGAACCGAGCCATCGACGGTACTTTTGACGCGGAGGTTATTGACCAGGTTGCCGTCGCCCTGGACTTCCTCGACGACCGTGTTCCACTGGATGTCGATGTTGGGGTGATTGAGCGCGCGGTCCTGCATGACTTTACTGGCCCGCATTTCATCGCGACGCACCAGCAAGTAGATCGTGTCGGCGCCTTTCAGGTTCGCCAGATAGGTCGCTTCTTCGACCGCGGAGTCGCCGCCGCCGACGACGGCCAGCGGTTTGCTGCGATAGATCGGCAGGGCACCGTCGCAGACCGCACAGGCGCTGACGCCCTTGTTCTTGTATTCCTCTTCGCTGGGCAGGCCCAGGTAGTTGGCCCGGGCGCCGGTGGCGATGATCACGGTGTGAGCCTGGACGGTCGCACCGCCGCTGGTGGTCAGCTTTTTCACCGGCGCGCTGAAATCCACGCTGACGATGTCTTCACCGATCACACGGGTCCCGAAATTGAGCGCCTGTTGCTTCATCAATTCCATCAATTCGACGCCTTGCACGGCGTAATGCGGCTGTCCGTCTCGCTCATGGCCCTGGGGAACCGGCGGCAAGTTCCAGTGGCGATCCTTGTCGACGGCCGATTCGACGAACGCGCGGATGTTGCCAGCCGGAAACCCCGCAAAGTTCTCGACTTCGGTCGTAAACGCCAATTGCCCCAGCGGAATCATCTCCGGCTTGACGGTTCCCTCGTAGACGACCGGGTTCAGATTGGCTCGGGCGGCGTAAATGGCGGCGGACCAGCCGGCAGGGCCGCTGCCGACGATGATGGTTTTTTCGATCTCGTTGCTCACCGTGTGAGAACTCCTTCAGAGATGGTTCTGGCAAATGTTCGGGGGATTATAGGACCGCGTCACCGGCTGTTCCATGGCAGGGGATGCATTCGGCCTGCGAGACGTGTGCGGCGGGACGTGGAACGGACAAACCGCCGCCGATCGGTTAAACTGCCCGTCTCTTTCCATTGCCTTCCCCCTCGAAATCCCGCCATTGTTGGCCGCTCGGCCGAATCACCTATGAGCACTCTTTTTGTCGCCGTCCTGTCGATGGTCGGATTTGTCGTCGCCTACAACACGTATGGCCGCTGGCTGGCCAAGCGTCTGTTCGGGCTGACCGACGACGCCACGATGCCGAGCGAGGAATGCCGCGACGATGTCGACTTCGTCCCGACCCGCAAATCGATCGTGTTCGGCCACCATTTCACCAGCATCGCCGGGACGGGACCGATCGTCGGTCCGGCCCTGGCCGTGTTCTGGGGCTGGCTGCCGGCGCTGCTGTGGGTGGTGTTCGGGGCCATTTTGATCGGCGGCGTGCATGATCTGGCCGCCCTGGTGATCTCGATCCGCAACAAGGGCCAAACCATCGGGCAAGCCGCCGGCCGATTGATTTCTCCCCGCGCCAAGGTGCTGTTTTTGATCGTCCTGGCGCTCGCCCTTTCGATCGTCCTGGCCGTGTTCGGGTTGGTCATCGCCAGTATCTTTGCGATCTACCCCGAATCGGTGCTCAGCGTTTGGATTGCGATGCCGATCGCCGTCGTGATCGGGCTGCGTTATCGCAGTGGAGGCGGGTTGGTGATTCCCAGTCTGGTCGGTCTGGCCGCGCTGTACGTCGCCGTTTACTTGGGTGCCTATCACCTGCCCGTCGATTTGACGCCCTACTTGCCCACCGACAGCCTGCTCTGGACCCCGACGGTCGTCTGGACCATCGCGCTGCTGATTTACGCGTTCATCGCGTCGGTGCTTCCCGTTTGGTTGTTGCTACAGCCGCGGGACTACATCAACAGCTTGCAGCTGTTCGTGGCGTTGGCGCTGTTGTTGGCCGGTCTGGGCATCGCGTCAGTGACCGGACAGGCCCAATTGACCGATTCGGCACCGATGATCGCCAGTGAAGTCCCGGCCGATGCGCCGAGCATGTTTCCGTTCTTGTTCATCACGATCGCCTGTGGTGCCTGCAGCGGGTTTCATTGCCTGGTCAGTAGCGGAACGACCAGCAAGCAACTCGAAAAGGCGAGCGACGCGCAAGCGGTCGGCTATGGCAGCATGTTGCTCGAAGGCATGCTGGCGGTTCTGGTGATCTTGGCCTGTTCGGCCGGCGTGGGCATGGGCCCGCTGACGCGGAGCGTGACCACGGTGGGCGAAGGGGCTGCGGCCCGGTCGGTCGTCGCGATCGAGCGAGCCGACGTCTCGGGGAACCAGGCGTGGCGAGAATATTATCGAACCGGAGCGGATGGAGAGCCGGACGCGGGTTGGAAAAAGCAGAACCTGGCCAAGAAACTGCGGGCTTTCGTCGACGGCGGAGCGAATTTCTTGTCCGCACTCGGGCTGCCCCTCCGCATGGCGATCGCGATCATGGCGGTCCTGGTCGCCTGTTTCGCCGCCACCACGCTAGACACCGCCACCCGTTTGCAACGCTACGTGATCAGCGAATTGGCGCTCTCGGCGGGCGCGAAACCACTGGCCAACAAGTACGTGGCCACCGGGATCGCCGTCGGGGTCGGATTAGCCATCGCCGTGTTCGCCGGCGACAGCCCCGGCAAGGGAGGCTTGGTGTTGTGGCCGTTGTTCGGGGCGACCAATCAGCTGCTGGCCGGATTGGCGTTGATGGTCGCATTGATCTTCTTGGCCCGACGCAGCAAACCACTCGCGTCGGTGATGATCCCGATGTTCGTGATGTTGTTGATGCCCGCCTGGGCGATCACCTACGACCTGTTTTACAACTGGCTGCCGTCGGGCAACGTCGTGCTGACCACGTTCGGGTTTTCGATTCTGGGGCTGCAGATCTGGATGGCCGTCGAAGGCCTGATGGTCTGGGGCCGCTGCCGAGGTGTGTTAGAAGCGCCGGCCGAAGCAGCCGCCGGTTAGTGGAGATCTCTCTAGTCTTAAAATGAGATTGCGACTATGATGGGGGGCGGTCGGCTGCGGGAAAATTCTCCGTCGCAACAGGGGCTTCGAATCGCGGTTTGATCGCCAGATCCGCGAGTTTGTCACGAAATCTCTGAGCACGGCGGGGGATCGTGGTCGTTGACAAGGCGAAGAACGCTTTGAGTCGGCCGTTACTCCCCCCCCACGACGTGAATGAATCATGGTCGCGTATCTAGCGGTCGAATCCGGGCCCGAGAAGGGCCGCCATTACCCGTTGGACCCCGAACGGCCGATGCACGTCGGTCGCGGATCGAGCTGTGAAGTGATGTTGTCCGATCCGGTCTGTAGCCGGTTTCACGCCGTCGTCTTTTACGAGGATGACCGCTGGCAGGTTCGCGACACGGGCAGCCGGAACGGGACGTTGGTCAACGGACAAAAGATCGATACGGCTCAAATCGCGGATCAATGTGTGCTGACCATCGGCGGCACGGAACTGCGTTTCATCGATCCCTCCTCCGACAGCGCCGAGCTGGACGACGCGTTCCAAACCATCGTCCAAGACGTCTCGTTGATCGACACCAAGACGACCGACGATCCGATGCGTGACGTCGCACACGCCGGGTACTTGTTCGATCTGTATCTGCTCAGCCTGTCGATGCTGCGGCTGGAAAACCCCGACGAAGTCATCGATTCGGTGCTCAAATTGCTGCGTGACCGAACCAGTGCCGACGCCGTGGGGCTGTCCTTTGACGGCGGCGACGGACGGCAACGACCGCACAAGGTCGAACCCGCGGATGAAGTGGACAAAGTCAAAGTCAGCCGCGCGATCTTGCGTCGCGTCGTCGGCAGCGGCGAAGCCATCTGGGTCAACGACAAGCGTTCGCAGGACACCGAATTGCAGGAAAAACTGCCGGCGAAATCGGTCTGGTCCGATGCGATCTATGTTCCGCTGGACACCAACGAAGCGAACATCGGCATCCTGCATCTGTACCGCAACCGACCGTCGTTCAACGAGATCGATTTTGAATTGGCGATCGCCGCGGCACGTTTGTTGGCCGTCGGTTTAGATCGCGCGTTGCAACACGATCAATTGCGTGTCGAGGCCAAGCAAATTGCAAAACGCAATGCCGACGGAGACGAATTGATCGGCGAAAGCCCCGTGATGCTGCGTCTGAAGGAAAAAATTGCCCGCGTCGCGGCGGCCAACGGATGCGTCTTGGTGCGCGGGGAAAGCGGCTGCGGAAAAGAACTGGTCGCCCGCGCCGTCCACCGCAACAGCAAACGGGCCAAGCGGCCGATGCTGACAGTCAACTGTGCGGCGATCCCGTCCGAATTGATCGAAAGCCAATTGTTCGGCCACAAGAAAGGCTCGTTCACCGGCGCCGACAGCGACCACGAGGGTTGGTTCCAACAAGCACACACCGGCACGCTATTCCTCGATGAGATCGGTGAACTGACGCTGGAAGGACAAGCCAAGCTGTTGCGGATTCTCGAAGGCCATCCGTTCTTGCCGGTCGGTGGCACGCAGGAGGTCCATGTCGACGTCCGTGTGATCGCAGCGACCAACCGCGATCTGGCCGAATTTGTTCGCGAGAAACGTTTCCGCGAAGATCTGTTTTATCGGTTGAGTGTCTTTGAATTACTGCTGCCACCGCTGCGAGAACGCGGTGACGATTTGGATCTGTTGATCGACCATTTCTTGGAACACTTTCGACTGCAACACGGTCGCGCCAAGCTGACGCTTTCCAAAGCCGCGCGGGACCGGATGCGCCAGTACATGTGGCCCGGGAATATCCGCCAACTGCGAAACGTCATCGATAGCGCGATCGTGATGGCCGATGACGCCGAAATCCAACCCGATGACCTGGGGCTGCGCGATGCCGGGATCAGCCGCTTGGACACGTTCCGTATCGATGAGTGGGAAAAACGTTTGATCGTCAAAGCGCTTGAACGAACCAGCGGCAGTGTGCCCGAAGCGGCCAAACTGCTGGGGATCAGCCGAGCCACCGCGTATCGTAAAATCTCCGAATATGAAATCGATCGCTGAATCAAATTGAACAGTTCCCCTGACCGCCGCCTGGCCATTGTCTCCGCGCCTGGCTCGCGCGGCGATGTCAATCCGATGCTCGCGATCGGGATGGAACTCAAACGCCGTGGCTACGACGTCGCGATCTCGTTGGCCGAACCTTACGCGAAACTCGCCGAAGCCGCCGGCTTGGATCCGTATCCGTTGATGGATCGCCAAACGTTCGACACCATGCTGGCCGATCCGTCGATGTGGACGCTGCTCGGCGGCATGCGGAAAGTGATCGGCGGCGTCGCGGCGGAGCTCTTGCGGCCGCTCTTCGATCTGATCCAGTCGCTGCACCGGCCCGGACGAACGGTCTTGGTTTCGCACCCGCTGGATTTTGCCGCGCGGATCTTTCGTGATCTCGATCCGACGACGCCACTGGTCGACGTGCATTTGGCACCCGTCATGTTGCGAACGCCCGAGCAGCCTGCGCGGCTGACGTCTTGGCGATTCGAACCGACACGCCATCGCCGGACGTTTCGACTGGCCTATTGGTTGGGCGACAAGATCATCCTGGACCCACTGCTTGCCGGGCCGATCAACCGAATTCGAAAAGAACACGGACTGTCCCCCGTCAGACGGATCATGCACCGGTGGTGGCTTTCACCCGACCGGGTGTTGGCGTGTTATCCGGATTGGTTCGCGCCGTCGACGGTCAACGCGATCCCGCAGTTGCGGCACGTCGGTTTCCCACTGTTCGATGGTCCACGGTTGGATGGGGCCGACCAGCCTCTGGATCTGCCGACGGACCGACCGATCGTGTTCACCGGCGGTTCGGCCAACTGGCACACGCGTGAATTTTTTCGCGCCGCGACAGAAGTGTGCGTGAAACTCGACCGCCCTGGTTTGCTGTTGGGTGGCAATGAGAATTGTTTTCCCAAGAACTTGCCGAGTCACGTTCGCCCGCAAGGCTACGTGCCGCTGGGCGAGTTGTTGCCGCACTGCAGCGCCATCGTGCACCACGGCGGCATCGGCACGACGTCGCAAGCGTTGCGAGCCGGGGTGCCGCAAATCATTCGCCCGCTGGCGTTTGACCAGTTCGACAACGCCGATCGGGTGGAAGCACTCGGGTGCGGCGTTTGCTTGCATCGCGATCGTGACCTTGCCGGCAAGTTGGGATTTGTCCTAAACGATGTCGGTATGGCGGAATCGACGCGCCGGATTCGAGATCGGTTTGGTGGTTCATCCGCCCCACAGCTTGCGGCGGACGAAATCGATGCTGCCCTGACCGGCACAACCGCGCAGCTTTGACACCCGCTGCGGGACTTTGCGGACTGTGACGAAGATGCGACAGGAAATCATGGTCCGGTTGTTCCAGTTCTGCCGTGCGGATGGTCGATAGGACAAAAACCAATTCGACCCGATGGCGGGTTCGTCCGGATAATGCCGGCATCGCCGGCTGATCGCCACCCTACGCGGCAAACATTGATGACCAGATCCAACGTGCGTTCCACGAACACCAAGCGTCGACTGTTGCGAAACCTCGTGACCGCGTTGACGATTGCGACGACCCTTCCGGCCAGCGTCGGCTGTCACGTCTGGGATCGAATCGGCCCCGGGCCCCACGATACCACCACCTCGTACCATCGCGGCGTGGGACTTTCGATCGAATACCCCGAAGTGGCCGAATGCGCGACGGCGGTGACGATCGCGGCCGAAGCGGCCAGTGCGCCCCATTCATTGGAAGACCCCTCGAAACTTCCCACAATCGAACTCTCGTTGGACGAAGCGGTGGCGATGGCGATGCGGGACAGCCCCGTGATCCGATCGCTTCCCATCGGCGCAACGTTCTCGACCCAAAGCGCGACCACGGTCTTCGACCCGGCCCAAATGGCCTCCTCTACTCAGGGTGTCGAAGCGGCATTGGCGGAATACGACGCTCAATACAGCAACACGCTGAATTGGTCGGGCGCGGACACACCGCGAAACGTGTTGGTCAACGCATTCACGCAAAACTTCCAACGCCAAGTCGACGAGGGCACCTCGGCAGCCTATGCAAGCTCGCTGAGCAAGAAAACTGCGTTTGGGTCTCAATTCACCATCCGTCACGTCGTCAACTACACCCGCAACAATAACCCGAACCGAAATTTCTCCAGCGACTTCGTCGGTTGGGTCGAAGCGGAGTGGCGTCAGCCGATCCTGCGCGGGTCGGGTCTTCAATACAACCGCATCGTCGGATCCAGCCAAACGCCGGGTGTGTACAACGGCGTCCTGATCGCGCGGACCAATGAAGACGTCGCGCTGGCGGATTTCGAAGATTCCGTGACCAAACTGGTCGCCGACGTCGAGCAAGCGTATTGGGATTTGACGACCGCCTATCGACTGCTTGAAGCCAATATCAAAGGCCGCGAATCGGCGCTTCGGACCTATCAATACCAAAAGGTGCGGCTGGATGTCGGTGCAGGACGCCAGGACGAAGAAGCACAAGCGCAGTCGCAGTACTACCAATTCGAAGCAAACGTCCAGTCGCAACTCGGTGGTTCCACCGGCCTGTACGCGACCGAACAAAAACTACGCTACCTGCTGGGTATGCCCGCGTCGGATGGAAAAATCATCAAGCCGACGACCGACCCGCTGGATTCCAAAGTCGTCTTCGATTGGAACTCCGCCCTCTCGCAAGCACTCGATCGCCGCGTCGAAATCCGCCGACAACGCTTCCTCGTCAAGCGGCGTGAGTTTGAACTCTACGCATCGCGGCTGAACAAACGCCCCCAACTCGATTTCGTCGGACTGTACCGCTATCGAGGCCTGGGTGATCACCTTATCGGTGACATCGATGACGGACGCTTCGATGGTCTCAGTTCCTCCATCCTCAACGGCGAATTCCAAGAATGGCAGGCCGGCGTGGAATTCACGCTTCCGGTCGGGCTGCGTCAAGCCGGTGTCGCGATCGCCAACGCAAAGTTGCAGCTGCAACGAGAGCGAGCGGTCTTGGCCGAGGTGGAACTGAGGGTCAGCCATGACCTGGCCGAAGCCGCACGGAACATCGACGTGACCTATCAATTGGTTGAAACCAACTACAACCGCTATCAAGCGGACCTGCGACAAGTCGAGGTCCTGGTGCGTCGCTACTTGGATGGCACCGACAACATCAACTTCTTGCTGCAAGCCCAGCGTTCGGTGGTTCAAAGCGAAGTCGCGTTCTATCAGGCGCTTGCCAATTACAACCTGGCCATCCGCGACCTGCATTGGGAAAAGGGTTCCCTACTGGCGTACAACCAGATCCAGCTGGCCGAAGACGCTTGGGAAGCCGGTGCCACGCGTGATGCGTACGAAAAAGGCTTGTTCTTGACGCCGCGTCAAGATCCCAGCGAGGTCACGATGACGCCGCCGGTGACACGTCGATCGTTCGATCCGTCGGAAGTCCAGGCGACCGGAGTCGGGTTCTCGATGCAAGACGGGACGATCGTCACCGAGCACGCTTTGTTGCCCGCTGAAGTCCCCGTCCCCGCAGCGGCAGACGTTTCACCGATGATCGATGAAAGTGCCTTGCCGGCCGATGGGTTGCAGCTGAGTGAATAGGTGGGGCTGCCGGCGGGGCCGGCGATTGTATTACTGACGAATTACTCGCCGTACCGCGTTGTGGGAACGACTCGCGAGCGGCAACCGCTCTGCGGCCCGCACGCCAGCGGCGTGCCACATCAAAGCTTGGGGTCGCGCCCGCGCACCCCAAGTTCCTGTCGCCAACAGGCCGTCAACCCCAACGGGGTTGAACAGAGCAACACGGTTCGCCTGATTCACGGCGCCGTTTGCGCACCCCCGATTGTGCCGCGCCGTTTGTTGAACCCCGTTGGGGTTCCCCTGTCTTCTGCGCCCCCACCCGGGGTGCGCTTCGCGACCCCGGGCTTTGTTGTGGCACCGCTCTGCGGTGTGCACCGCAGAGCGGTGCCTGCCCAAAAGTCGCTCAGTAATACAATTGACGTCCC
>NZ_JBFHKV010000176.1:0-10409 GCF_041595215.1 Stieleria sp.
GGAAACCACCTTTCCCGAATCCCAGAGGTCGCCAATGTCGCCCGCGAGGTTTTCCGGGGTGGTCGACACGATGACACGGTACGCTGACTGTGACTGACCACGACGCTTCGATGTCACTTGCCAACTCAGACGCGGCTTCGTGATGTCGATCCCCACCGGGTTTTCGACGTATTCACACCGCAGGTGCACGGCTTCGATCGCGCTGACTGGAGTTGCCACGCAAACGGCGACAAGCAACGAGGCGGTGTAAGTTGCAAAAGACTTCAACGGGCTACCAATGTGTGAAGGTTGTGTGGGGATAGATTTCGATCAGTCAGTCGCGCGCATTCGCGGTCGTCGACCGATTCCTAGATCTCGACTTCGGTGGCGTCGACCGGCAATTTTCGGCTCATCCACAGGGGCGTGGAAATGAACCATCCGATCGTGCCAGCCAGCGCAGCCCACTTCACGGCATCGAGTTCGATCGCGCCGACGAAATACAACAAGCAGGGGACGACGACGAGACTGAGGGTGATCAGCGAGATGACTTTGGCGATTGTGTTCATGTCAAAACTCTATGACGGTTTAAGAGGATGCGGTTGCCGGCGATTCACACGATGCTTTCTGCGTGAACTTGCTGAGCACGATGAACAGGATTCCGCAAGCGATCCAGCATGGAATGACCGCGTAGGCGGCAAACACGCCCTGTTGGAAAATCAGATACAGCCCCACCACGACGGGAAGCAGCCACGCAATCAACACGGCAAAGTTAATTTGCGTTCCGCTGCGGGTGGCGTACTCGTTTTGCAGGCCAAACTTCTTCATCAGATAAAAATCGACGAAGATCACCGCGCCCATCGGACCGAGAACGGTTCCGTACGTCCCGACGAAATCGAGCAACTGGGCCGACAGATTCGGAAAGGCTCCCGCGATGGTGGCAACGGCACCGGCCACCAAGGTCATCGCCGTCCGTGAACTCTTCGGCAAGATGCCTTGAAAAGCGAGTCCGGCACGATAGATCGTCGGATTGGCGGTCGTCCAGCCGGCGATCACCACGCAAATAATCCCGGCCCAGCCGAGCGATTGAAACGCCAGCAGCCCGGGGTTCGCGGTGACCTTGCCGTCGGCCCCGAGCGCCAAGCTCGGTTGAAGTTTGATCAGTGCGGCCAGCAGCAACCCGGCCGCGATCCAAGCCATGTAGTGGCCGAGGAACATTCCGATTGCAGGTGCCCAACCGGATGCCTTGCTCCTGGCGAACCGGAAGATGGAAAGATCCGCCATCCCGAAGTGCATCGCCCCGTTACACAACCAAGCGAACACCACGATCTGCCAGAATCCAAACGTTTGGGGGCCGTTCTTTTCCTGGACAAACGCGATCGCATCCGACCAAAACTTTCCTTCCGAAAGTGCGGCCACGCTGGTTGCGTCCATCTGTGCCAGCGACACGATCCCGCAAGCGGCAAACACGGCGATCATCCACGGTGCGGCAATGTTGGCGACCCGAGCCACCCGCTCGTAACCCCCCGCCGCAACCACCGCAATGACGACGCCGACAATCGCCACCAGCGCCGTGAACGACGGGTTGCTCAAGCCGAACATGTTCGATGGAACGTCAAAGGTGATGCCGAAGGGGACGCCGACGGCGGATGCAGAAACCGTGACCATCGCACCGGCAAGAAAACAAAACAGCAAGCCGTTGACCAGGTTGTAGAACTTGACCAACGAACCGCCGGCGATGCGTTCGAGTTGATAGTACAACGTCATCCGCTTGGACATTGCGATCGGTACGACGAGGAATCGCCACGTCAAGACCGCCAGGATGTTGCCCAGTAGCAGTCCGAGAATCAGATCGGACAAACTTGCACCGGCCGCCAGAAACAGCGGTCCAATCATGAACTCCGTTCCCGCCGCGTGCTCGCCTGCGTACATCCCCCAAAACTTGCCGCTGCCCAGTAACGCCGAATCCGGCACTGGTTCACGTTCAAATTCTCCGCCCGAATTTGAAGTTTGTTCGCTCATGGAATTTCCTGGATAGTGCTTTCTAAAATTGCGTGATTTCGGGTTGCGTTGATCGACCGGAAGCGCGGTTCAGTAACCGTTGGTGTCGAGCCCTGAGGCGATTCCGTGTCGCTGCGACGCAGCGACAAAGAGCGGCTGAAGCCTGCACACCAACGGTTGCTGAGTCCCTGTTTATCCCGCAACCGATTCATCGCTACGATGAGACGTGACTGCGGATTCGTAGTGCCGAACCTTTTCAAGCCACTCCGCACCAACGGGAACACCCATTGATTCGCAGTAGTGGTCCCAAACGGCTCCCAGTGGCATCGTCTTTTGTTCTTCCATCAATGCCAACCGAGCGGTCAAGTCGCCGTCTCGCTCAAGTTGTTGAAGCGTCTCGGTGGGCTCAAGCAGGGCCGCAAGCAGGGCTTTCAGTGCGTTCCGCGTCCCGATGGTCCAAGCGGCGACACGATTGATACTGGCATCAAAAAAATCTAACCCGATGTGGACTCGATCCAGATAGTCGCCGCGTACGATTTCCTGCATGATCGCCTGCAATTCATCGCTGTAGGTGACGACATGATCACTGTCCCATCGCACGCCTCGACTGACGTGCAGCAACAACTCGGGGACGTACATCAACGCCGACGAAATCTTGTCCGAGATCACCTCGGTGGGATGAAAGTGGCCGGCATCCAAACACAGCACTTTGTCCCGCGACATGGCATAACCCATGTAGAACTCGTGCGAACCGACGACGTAGCTCTCACTGCCGATCCCGAACAGCTTGCATTCGACCGCGTCCAACGTCTGGTCTCGCGGTAGGTCTTCGGCGAACACCTCATCGAGGGAAGCGGCCAACCGTTCTCGCGGCGCTTTGCGGCTTGCGGGCGTGTCTTTGAAACCGTCGGGTACCCAGAAATTGTTGACGCATGGGCCGCCCTGTGCTGCACCCATTGCCGCTGCGATCTTACGGCAAGCGATGCCATGATCGATCCAAAACTGTCGAATCCCGGCATCCGGATGCGACAGCGTGAAACCGTCGGATGCGTTGGGATGCGAGAAGTAGCTTGGGTTGAAGTCGAGCTTGATGCCGCGGTCGTTCGTCCAATCGATCCAGCCTTGGAAGTGTTCGACGTCGATTTCGTTACGATCCACCGGACCGCTGAACTCACCGTAGATGGCGTGCAAATTCAGTCGGTGCTTTCCGGGGATCAAGGAGTAGGCGAGTTCAAGATCGCTACGCAACTCATCGGCGGTTCGGGCGCGTCCGGGATAGTTGCCGGTGACGGCGAGCCCGTCGCCGAGCGTTCCGGCGTCCGCTTCAAAACCGGCGACGTCATCACCTTGCCAGCAATGAACCGAAATCGAGATTTCGGAGAGCCGTTGGAGTGCATTTCGCACATCAACGCCGAACGCTTGATAACGCTCTGACGCCAACTCAAATGCCGCAGCAACCTTGGTCGCATTGCTCATGATTTTGTCCTTATTTGGTCCTTTGGGGCCCGATTCATCCGACAGCATGTACTTGGATCAGCCCCAGCATACACTCTGGGAAAACCCCAAACCTTGACGATCGACCCGCAGACTAGCACAATCGTCCCAGCGTGTGTTTTTTGTCTCCGCAGGCAGGATGCCGTTGACCATCGACTCAATCGACAGGCCGCATGTGCCTTTCCGCCTGCCATGAAAGTGCTGAAAAAACAGGACTGGTTTCACGCCGACGGGTTTCCGATCGTCGTCGAGCGGCGCGATCCCCAGCAGCCGTTCGGACTGCACTGCCACGAGTTTTCGGAGATCGTGATCATCACCGGAGGGACGGGCGTGCACATCACCGGCGAGGATTCTTACGAATTGAAAGCGGGCGATACGTTCGTGATCGGGGGCGAGCGTCCGCACGACTACTTGAACATGGATCGGTTGAGTCTGATCAATATTCTGTTCGACCCGACCGATCTACCCATGTCTCTCGGCGACCTGCAGTCCCTTTCCGGTTACCACGCGCTGTTCACGCTGGAGCCTGCATCGCGACAGCGACACCAGTTTACAAGTCGCTTGCAGCTCAACCCGGCCGAGATTGCCGAATCACTTCGCCTGGTCGACAAACTGGACAACGAACTCGCCGCGCGGCAGCCGGGATTTGAAGTGATGGCGATTGCCGCAATGTTGGAACTGATCACGTTCCTTTCCCGTTGCTATCGCCAAACACGCAATCCGACCAGCAAGACGCTCATTCGCGTCGGCGAAACAATTGCCCATATGAGACGCAACGTCGCTCAGGCGATCTCGCTCGAAGAACTCGTGGCCATCTCCGGAATGTCGCGGACCAACTACATGCGGATGTTCGAAGCCGCGATGGGCACCTCCCCCATCAAATATCTGATTGAACTGCGGATCGAAGAGGCCGGGCGGCTTTTGCGAAGCACCGACCAAACCATCACCGAGATCGCGTTCGACGTCGGATTCTCCGACAGCAACTATTTCAGTCGGCAGTTCCGCAAGGTCCATGGTCAATCTCCACGCGACTACCGAAAACGCCATCGCTGAACACCACTCGCGACGTTGGCCCGCCCGTTACGCTAGAATGAATTCAGAGGAATCCAAAGATCGGCGGGTTGCATAGGAACCGGGAGAACGAAACGGATGAGTGAGATCAAAGTGAGCGTCGTGTGTTGTGACGAAAGCGCAGCGAAACGATCACAGATTGTGGAAACGACAGTCGATACATCGTGGTTGTCCGACCGCTTGATCGAATCGGCGGAGCAAGAAGTCGCAGCAGGCGAAGCGCGAGGGTTGCACAACGGCGCGATCCATCCCGAGCACGGTGCGGTGACGTATTTGCAGGAAGTCAAAGAAGGCGGGTTCTCGGTCTTCGTGGGCGACCCAGAGAATCTGCAAGAGACGTTTTTCGGCGTCGGTTCGTTCGTGGCGTTTATCGATTCGGAAGGACCTGGCCACGCTTCCAAGGTCGGCCCCGAGGGAGTCAAACGGACATTCCGATTACTGAAGGGGCACGTTGAAACCTGAGTGGAAACGATGCGATGAGCCAAACTGCGGAATCGTCTGCCCCCAAACTATTGTTGTGGTGCCTGATCTTTGTCGGGGGGTGGTTGGCGATTTCCGGATTGGCCTCGTTCGCGGTGCAATACAGAGCATCCAAGTGGCCGACGGTGGAAGGTTCGATTCGCCGCGCCGAAGTGGTCCCCGAAAATGACTATTACTTTGTTCGGTTGGAATACGAATTCACCGTCGACGGCGCCCAGTACACCAGTGACGATGTCTATCTGTATTCTGGCATCGGCGGCCTCTCCGTTTCCAGCGAAACGATGGGTGCGGAAACGCAAGCGGCCGCTGAGAAGATCCGGGACAATTATCCGGTCGGCAAGCCGGTGAAGGTTTACTACCAGCCCCAAAATCCCAGCCGATCGGCTTTGGTGATCGAAACGACCGCGATGCTCGTGATCGGCGTGTTCGGATTGATCCTTGCGACGATCGCCTTTTTGCCGCTCAAGTTTCCCAAGCTGTTTCAATCAACACGCGAGCGAATCGACAGTGACGACCGGGATCGGTGGGATAGGATTCCCGTCATCTACACCGCCGCAGTGTTCGATCAACTTCAACAGGAATTTGCCGACCAGGGAAAGACGACGGAGTTCCATCCCGGAACGATCCTGGATTCACCGGAGATCGAACTGGTCCACTGGGAACCCGGCCAGCGAGTGGAGTTCAAGCGTAGCGAAGGCGGACTGCTCTCGCGCACGCCCGCCTACCTGGTGTGCATCGATTGGCAACAGCAAACGTTGGTCGTTGGCAATGAGGGCGAAACCGAGTTGTTTCCGTTCTCCGAGATCAACGAACTGCGTCTCGGTGGGCTTTGTGAAAAGCGCAGCACCGGTGGCAAGAATTCACAACGAGTCGAAATCTGGGACGTTTGGATTGATGTGATCGTCGGTTCCAGGCGGATTCGATTGGTCAGCCAGGGTGGTTGTCGTGATCCCGATCGGGCGTTTTGCCAAGCCTTGCGGCCGGCGGCGCCACTGGCGGTCAGCTTGGGCCGTCAACTGCGTTGGGTGGGGTTCGATCGTCATGCAGCGTATCGACCGCCCCGATTCGTCTCCGGCATTGAGATCGACGATTTGCATCGGCGCGATGCGGTGCAGGCAGCGGTTCCCAGCGACGAAACTCGCGATGCGGAATCCAGCGGCGAGGAAACGCCAACGGTTAGCCGTCCGGCGGTGGCACAACAGGAATGGAAACCGCTTTCCAAGCCGGCCAAGACCAAGATCTCGATGCAGCGTTCGGATGACTTTCTTCACATCGCGTTGCCGCGACTGTTTCGATCGTCTGACCTTCAGGGTTTCGGCGTGGCCGTGCTGGTGGGCGGATTTGCCGCGATGATTTCTCCGGCCGTATTTCGCGATCCCGAACCGGGCCCGCGAATCTTCGTTGGCATTTTGTATCTGATTCCCTTGACCGTGCTGATCCATGCGATCACCCGATGGGCGCAAACTGGGACGATCGACGTGACAGGCAATCGACTGACCGTCACCGCGCGGGGGCTGTTGCGATCCAAACGTCGTCAGTGGTCGATCGGTGACCTCCTGACCGTCAGTGTCGTTCCCTGCGGCGAAGAGCGAGATGGATTGCCGATCGAGGAACTGGCTGTCATTTCCGTCGATGGGACGTACCAGCTTTATTTCAAACGATACACCAATCGTGAACTCGCATGGATCGCTGGATCCATCCGTCAGTTTCTCTCCTTTCCCGAACCGCCTGCGATCACGCAGTCCGACCCCGATAAAGCTGTGCTGGAAATCTCACGCGGCTTGGTTCAATCGCAGCAGAAGGTGATGGAAGACGCGCTGGAGGAAATGAAGCGCCAGGCCTGCCGTGTGCACAAAGGACTTGAGCAGAGTGATGCGATCCTCCAGACCGATGACGTCGAAACGGTGATGCCGCAAATCGCCGATGAGATTGTCGAACGAATGGAGCGGGCTTCGCGTTCTCGTACCGATGCCATTCGCGCCGAATTCGGACTGATCGATTTTGAAGTTTGGGATCCGGGGAACTTGATTCGGTACCGAAACACCACGTTGGATCCGAAACAGAATTTCATGAATTCGCTGATCAGCGGTCTCGGGTACGGTATCGTTTTCCTGTTCGTCGTTCCCTTTGCAATTCCGATTCTGGGCGCGATCCTGGTGATCCCGATCGATCTGATGGGATCAAAACGTTGGCATCTTGTGGTCACCGATTTGATGGCTTTCGGCGGCGGGCTGCTGTACTGGATCGTCACGCTGATCCTGTTGGCAGTCGCTTGGACGTATCTGAAACTGGCGGCCGCATTCGCGCCACGAGAAATCGAATTGGATTGGAAACAACGACGCTTGACGATTCGAGATTCGCGCGGCCAACAGAGCTACAGTTTTCAAGAAATCCGACGGCTGAATCTGCGCGAGGCCCGGCGTCCAGACGCAAAGCAAAAGCACTCAATGTTTCGCCTGGAAGCACAGTTGCCCGGACGCTCCGTGATCTTGTTGGAGGCCGATGAAGCGGATGAGATCGCCGGGTTGGCCGAAACCGAGATGCCATCACAACAGCGCATTCGCCTGTTGGCTGAAGAGCTTGCGCCACACCTGGGCGTCGCGGTCGATCTGGCAGAACCGGTGACCGACCGCTTCAATGTCGTCGGCTATCCCGGCGAGGCACATCTGACGGATATGGTTCGTCTGTGGCGAATTGTCGACGGGCGAACAAAACTCAGAATCTTCCTCGCCCTCGCGGCGATTCTTTTCTTCTGGATCTTTCGGATCGTGCAACGCTATCAGGCGAATCCGGACGTCGGGTGACTGCGACGGCTGCCACTCGTTCTCGCCCACAATACCGCTAAATCGACATTGATGGTCGCCCGGACGCTGGCGCGAACCGGCTGATATCAAGTGATGATCAGCCGTTTGGCGCGAACTTCGTCTACTCACCTTTCAGCTTCGAAATCAGATAGTCGCTGGTCGTTTCGTGCTGCACGTTTTCCGATCCCGGGTAGACCAACTCACACTCGACGCCGACGTTGCGACAGTGCTGTTGCAATTGCACCCCGAAGTTCGCGGTGTGCGTGGGGTCCTTGGCGGGTTTGCCCATCGTCGGCGGACCGGTGTAGAGCAAGTGCACCGGCGGGTCGTCCTCGCTGACCAACGCATACGGCGAATACTCGGCGATCCAAGGCAAGATCGAGTCACGCTTGGCGAGGAATTCGTCGAACTGTGAAATCTTCTTTTCTGCATCGCCGGTGAATCCGAACGCGTGGCCACCGTAGCGACTATTGGGAGTCCAAGTTTTCATCTGCAGCGGGTCGAGTGTGGTTTGTGCTCCGCGAACGGCCGCGCAGGTCAGTCGCGTCGATTGGCGTGCGATCGGATCGTCGCTGGACGGATCGGCCATGTCGGGATGAAACGCCAGCCACAAACTGGAGCATGCCCCGGCGGAACCGCCGGACGCGGCGATGCGCTGGGGATCGATGTTCCATGCTTCCGCCTTGCTGCGGACAAACTGCAGCGCGCGGGCGGCGTCGTGAAGCGGCCCCTTGACCGGCGGTACCACGCCGTCGGCCGTCGCTTCGGGAATGAATCGATACTCCACCGAGACGACGGAGATGCCGGCGTCGAGCATCTCGGGCAGCATCTCCACCAGGCCACTCATCCGACCTCCGGCCATCCAGCCGCCGCCGTGGATGAAGAACAACAACGGTGTCGGAGCGTCGGATTCCGCTTTCCAGAAATGCAACTTTTGTTTGTGATGGGGGCCGTAGGCGACGTCAAACTCGGTGGGGTTGGGCAGCAGCGGACGGGTCGCCAAGTATCGTTCCGCTTCCTGTTCGTTGATTTCGCGAACAAAAATGTTTCGCCAGCGAATTTCGCCTCCGTGGGTCTGCAACATGATCGGACCGGTCGACGGCAACGGCAACGCGCGGTCCCAGTAGTTTTCCATCACCGCACCGTCGACGACCAGGCGATTGTTCAGCCAGACCCAGGTGCGATCGCCGATCTGACGAATCTTGAATTGATTCCATTGTCCGAAGGGCCGATCCGCTTTCACCATCGGGTCGCGACCCAAGGTGTTGGGGTCGTTATTAAACAGGCCTCCCGAACCGAGGTGCGGGCGGCGGGTGGGACGCTTTGGATCGAAGACCTGGTTGGAATCCCAGATTTGGACCTGGGGTGTCCCCCGCAGATAGATGCCGCTGTCCGCTGACGGAACCGTTTTGTATTCCAGCAACAGTTCAATGTCGCCAAACTCCTGGTCCGTCGTGGCGTAGGCTCCATGGCCGTCGTTGACCAGTTCACCATTTTCCACCCGCCAGTGGTCGGCGAACTCACGCTGCTGTTCGGCAAGTTTCGCTTCCTTTTTTTCGCCCGTCAGTTTCGCCACTTGGTGGGGGTTCAAACCATGCCAGCCGGACAAATCGACGCCGTTAAAAAGCGCCCGAAAACCTTGCGGCGGCTGCGGTTCGGCAGCCGTGGCGAACGGAAACAACGAGATCAGTTGCAGTAACACAAACAGGGCGAAACATCGCGCAGCGACACGAGACATGGTGAGCTCTCTGGAGGGGATGGGGTGGGAAGACCAAGATTGTAACTCGAACGCGGACTCACGACTTGGTCATGGCGCCACCGGCGGACTTTCTGTCTTTTGCAGCGGAGGTGTTCGCGAAGCGGTACGAGCGGGCCGGTTTCGGGGCGAAAGCATCTCGAAAGTCCCCGGGAGCTCGCGGGATTCAGCTATAAAATGCTTCACAGCGCTGGGAACAGGCCCTCGCGCGGACCGTTTCGTCGTTATCGATTCGATGGTACGTACGCAGTGGATTGATCAATCATGCCGACACCCCCACCCGATGCCAACGATGACCCGTTTGATTTGGCACGCTTTGTCTCCGCACAGCGTGACTGCTACGAACAGGTATTGTCCGAACTCAGACGTGGTCAAAAACGCAGTCACTGGATGTGGTTCGTTTTCCCGCAGCTGCGTGGATTGGGATTCAGTTCGACGGCACAGTTCTACGGGATCAGCGGCATCGACGAAGCCCGCGCCTACCTGTCCCATCCCCTGTTAGGGGATCGGCTGATCGAATGCTGCCAAGCGATGCTCTCGGTACGTGATCGCACGGCGACGGAGATTTTGGGACAACCCGACGATTTGAAACTGTGTTCCTGTGCGACCTTGTTCGGGTCGGTTGCCGCGGACGACTCGGTGTTCCAACAAGTCCTCGAGCGGTATTTTGATGGAAAGGCTGACCCACGCACGTTGCAGTTATTGCGCACAACGGGAGACCGTTAAGTGAAGCGTCGGATCCTCCAGTTGGGGCCCGCAGGCCCCGCGCCAAACGGCTGATCATCGTTTGACATCAGCCGGTTCGCGCCAGCGTCCGGGCGGCACCA
>NZ_JBFHKV010000177.1:0-10378 GCF_041595215.1 Stieleria sp.
GAACCGGGGTTCCGTCGAGGTGAGTCACCGAATGGCGTGGACCATTCGGAACCAAAACTGTGATGGTGTCAAAACGAAAGCACCCGCGGATGCGGCGGGTGCCCTCGTCGCTGGTTTATTTCTTTTGCCGAAGCTGTTCCAGGCGGCTGAGCGGCTTGGGCTTGGCGGGTGCTTTGGCGGCCGGTTTCGGAGCGGCCGGTTTTGGGGCATCGACTTTCGGCGGCAGTGGTTTATCGATCCGCAGCTCACCTGAACCGTTGGTCTGGACGATCGTTTCGTCACCGACTTTGACGCGGGCGATGCAATTGAGTGTCCGGTGGGTGCCGACCTTGGCCTTCGCGTCGATGACCAGCGGGAACGTCACACTTTCCGATTCCGGGGTGACCGGCTGGGTGGCGGCGGGGCTGGTCACACCGGCCGGGATTCCGACCAGTTCCACCTCGGCTTCCCCAGGGTATTCACGCAGGATTTCGATCGGAATCGTAACGCTGACTTCGGTTCCCAGTTCGCCGGCCGACTTGGGGAACGTGTACTTGAAGATCGAGTTTTCCACTTCCAACATGATCGGTGGCGTGGCCGTTTGGGCGGGACCCGTTTTGGTGTTGTAGGAGGCCACGAAGATGATCGGCCAGGTTCCGATTCCGGCACCGGTGTTGGCGGTGATTGGAATGTCGACTTCGGTTTTGCCCTTGGCGATCGAGCGACTGTTGTTGATCGAGATACCCGGCGGGTTGTAGAGCGTGCGGATGGAGACGGCGTCGTCGAAGCCTTCTTTCTTGTTAATCCGTACCTTCAGGTTCTTGCTTCCGCTCCGCACGATCGGCGTCTTCGGTTGGACGACTTCGATGGTGAAGGGAACTTCATCGGTCACGGCCATCGCGGCGCGTTCGGTATCGTATCCCCACATCTCGCGGCGGTTTTGTCCCAGCACCAGTTTGTGGTGTTGCGAAAGCTTGCCGCCGACCAACGGGTTCTTGTCGTCGCCTTTGGCAAAGATCGTGTACAGCGAGGCGTTGTGCGTGGCGTCCGGGGCCGCGGTCAGCAAGACCGGGACCTCGGGGCGTCCGGCCGGCATCGGGAACGTCGTCGCCGTGACGCCTTTGGGAAGTCCTTCGAAGGACAGGTTGACTTCGCCGTTGTATCGGTCGCGGGCGGCCGAGACGACCATGCCGACGCTTCCGCCGATCGGAACCGCGACGACATGAGCCTCGTCACGGCGGAGTTCCTTGAGCGACAGGTTGACCGCCGGCGTCGGCGTGCTGACTTCGATCCGATAGGTGTAGGTCGGTCCGCCGCCACGAAGGTGGTCATAAACTCGAACGGTGTGTTTGCCATCGACCTTGGCATCAAATTCGAGGAACGGATCAATCTTTCCGCGGCTGTCGTCGCTGGACGTGATCGTCGCGTGTTTCGGATCGAACACGTTCAGCACGGCGTCCAAGGGTGAACGCAGGACGTCTCGGGCAAACACTTCGACGCGGTACTTGGTGCCCTTTTTGGCTTCAAAGGTGAAGCAATCGTAGTCCTCGGGTTTCTCGATCACACCACAATAGGCACCGGGAACCGGAACCACGGGAGCGGATCGGCGATCATCATTGGGTTCTTGTTCCATCGCGACGGGCAGCTCGTTGACGCGAATCCAGTTCGGCGACGGGGTGACTCCATTTTCGTCTTCGGTCGTCACGCCCCATTGCGCATAGTTTTCGCTGGGAAGCGGAATCTTGGCAGACCGTTCGCTGCCGTCGGACAGGATCAACTTGGCATCCAAAACGGTCGACGGTGGGCCGCCGGCCGGGATGACGGCGACCGGTCGCGGGTAGGTGCCGACATGAAGCCGGTATCCACCCAGATCGCTGCCCAGGAAAGAACTATCGCGGACCAGGATGGAATACTTGCCGTCGGCGGGAGCGGTGAAGCTACACAAACCGTCCTGTTGGAACAGCGAGGAGTCGTCACTGGAGGCGACTTCGAATCGGCCTTCATCCAGGATCGCGATGTAGGGATCGAGGATGTTTTGGTTACGCAGTGAGTTGGCGATTCGAATGCCTTCGATTTCGACGTTCAGCGTCTGGCCGGCTTTCAACTCGACCTGGTAGTGGTCGATGTCTTCGCGTTTGACCACGCCGTCGATCGTCGAATTCAACTCGATCACCTGCGGTGCGGCGAAATCGTTGTTCGGTTCGACTTCGGCAACGACGGGCATCGCACCGACGCCCAGCAGGCGAAGGTTGGCAATCCCGCTCTTGGTGACCAACCGGATCGGATACAAGCCCGGCGTCAGGTCCGCAGCTGCGCGAAGTTTGACTTCCGTCGCACTGTTGCTGACCGCTTTGACTTCCAAGATCTCGATGCCGGGCAAGTCGCAGAGGACTTCGGAGGCGTCACTCAGGCGTGTGCCTTTGAAGGTGACGACCGATTCTTCACCGCGGACGACGCCGCGCGGTTCCAAGCTGGTGACGACAGGGAGTGTCGCGGATGCGTTTTGGATCAGCATCGTTCCGATCAGGAACGCGCCCACCCATGCCGCAGCGTGCGGCCGGAGAGCTGTTTGTTGTTTCATCATCGATTCGTAAACGATTGTGGAACAGGCAGGATTCGAACGCCCGATCTTTCAAGCGTTTGGTGGCAATGGCAATGGTCACGTTCGCTTTCAGACGCGTGGCGCAAGCTGGAAACTCTCGCCACGCGTCGCAAGCGTGTTTTCGTTTAAACCATCAAGGGTTCGATCAGCTTTCCGCCGTCGACGATTTCGATCGGTCGATCACCGGGCGCCATCAATTCTTTGTCCGCAACGATGCCGAGCAAGCGGTACATCGTGGTGGCCAAGTCGGCCGGTGAGACGGGGTTGTCTTCTGGTTCGGCTGCGGTCGAATCAGAGGCACCGTAGATCATGCCGCCCTTGATCCCGCCGCCAGCCATCAAGACACTGAACACCTTGGGCCAGTGGTCACGGCCCGCGTCGTTGTTGATCTTGGGGGTTCGGCCGAATTCGCTGCTGACCATCACCAAGGTCTCGTCCATCATGCCGCGATCGGTCAGGTCGTCGAACAGGGCTGCCAATGCCGTGTCGAGTGCGGGCATTTGACTCTTGAAGCCGTTGGTGATGTTGCTGTGCATGTCCCAGCCACCGTAGGTCAGCGTGACCAACCGTGTGCCGGCTTCGACCAGACGACGGGCCATCAGCAAACGCTGTCCAGCTTGGTTACGGCCATAGCGGTCGCGAACCTTGGCGTCTTCTTTGTCGATGTCGAATGCTTCTTTGGCCGCGGGCGTGTCCAGCAGGCTGTAGGCTCGCTCGTAGAACGTGTTCATCGCTCCCACGTTATCCGCTGCCGTCGCCGAAACAAATTGTTTGTTGACCGCTGCCAACGCTTCTTTGCGTCGCATGAATCGGTCGGCATCGACTCCGCCGGCCAAGTCCAAATCGCGGACCTTGAATCCGCTTTGGGCCGGATCCGAGCCGAGTGCGAATCCGCCGTAGCTGCTCGGCAGATAACCGGTCCCGGCGAATTCATTGGGAACGTTCGGGATGCACACGTACGGAGGCAGGTTGTTTCGCGGTCCGTATTCGTGGCTGACGACCGCGCCGAACGACGGGTAACGCAGCGCCGGGCTGGGCTTGTACCCGGTGAACATGTTGTGGGTGCCCCGCTCGTGGGCCGCTTCACCGTGGGTCATCGAGCGGATCACGCTGAACTTGTCGGCCCGTTTGGCCAACTGCGGCACCGCTTCGCCGAACACTTCACCCGTGTTCGTTTTGATCGTCCGCATCTCGCCGCGGTATTCCAACGGGCTGTACGGTTTGGGGTCGAATGATTCCTGTTGGGCCATTCCACCAGGCAAATAAACGTGGATCACGCTCTTCGCTTTGGCTTCGACAAAATCATAGTGCTTTTGCTCGGCCATCGCCTGACGCATCAGCAACTCGGGCAACGAGAGCCCGATCCCTCCGAGAGCACCAGCGGCCAAGAATCCGCGACGGCTAAATGGGTTTCCTTCGCAACGCATCGAACGACTCCATGAATCAGTGATGGGTGGGTGACTATCAGCGGCTTGAAATGCGGCCGATCCAATGCGTCGGTGACGCATCGCATTGGTTTCACGTTTCAAGCAGAATCGGAGCATCCGATCTCGCTGAAGTGTTTTGGTAGGCGGGGACAGCGATCAACGCCGAATGCTTTCGTCGTGATGCTGTGGGGGTGGGTGTGGTGTCCAGACAATTCGTCGCATGCTTGCACAAACGAATACTATCTGAACGACAACGAGTCTATCGACCGGATGAACCCTAGAAAATCACGTAACCGGAAAAATTATCCTTTCCGGATTGCGGACGTAATCCTCCTAAGGTTCGCGCTAGCGTAGCGGTAACCGCCAATGGAGTCAAATTACACTAGCTGGTGGGTGGTGCCGGTGCGGTCTATTGGGGCTGGTTTTGGGCGGTGCTCGGTGTCGTTAGTCCGGTAGGCAACGCAGGTATGTTGTAGCTGTCGCTAACAGGTGCCATGACCCCGACGGGGTCAAAGCCAGTAGCCGGAGGTGAGCGAAGCGATACCTCCGGGTATCCGGTCCCCCGCCCGACGCGACCCCGTCCGAGCAACGCTGTGAAGCATTTTTTAGCGGCAGGGCGCGAGCCCTCCGGTCCGTCAGGCATGCGTCACGCCGAGACCGGACGGCTCGCGCCGTTCCGCTAACACCTCGTAAAACGCGGGAAATACATGGATTCGCTGCGACCCCGTCCGGGGTCGAGGGGAGTTTGAGGCGTGCTTCCCGGAGGTGGCGCTGCGCTGACCTCCGGCTACTCGCTGGCATCCCTCCGGGATCCTCGGTTCGCTGCCGCTCTCCTTTGACACCTTGTCGATTTAGCGGCAGGGCGCGAGCGCTCCGGTCTGTCAACGCGCTTTCGACGCCGCCACCGGACGGTCGCGAGCGGCGTTCGTTACCACTGCAATTTCCACGTCTCGGGGGATTGCCCCAAGTCGTACCAGCCGTGGAAGTGTTCCAGCTGATCGGCTGGGGCCAATTCGATCGATCCCTGTTCGGCCAATTGATGGACGAACTCGCCGAGCTGTTGGCTGGAGCCGAACTCCCAAGCCATCAGCTCTTCGCGGCCCGATTCGGCGAAGTGGTCGACGGCCAATTCCAGCAAGACCCGACAAACGCCTTCGGCAGTGACGTGTCCCGCTTTGCACAACGCGGGGTCCTTCATGGCGACTCGGATCGTGTGGCGGACAAACTCCACCCGCTCGCTGTGGCCTGAATCAAATTCGGGGGCGTGATTCAGTTTGATGAGACCTTCTCCTTGAGTTTGTTGATGTCACCTTCGACCGACTGGCGTTGGTTGAGCAGGTCGTCGAGGGTTGCTCGCTCCTTCTCAACGACTTCCGCCGGGGCGCGTGAGACGAAATTCTCGTTCGACAGCTTGGACTCTTTGCCGGTGATTTGTTTCAGCAATTGACTGAGCAGTTTTTCCAGGCGCGTGAGTTCCGCTTCCACGTCGATGAATTTTTCCAAGTCGACGTGCACTTCGACGTCGATGGCCGGAATCGCCAGCGGGGCATCGGTTTCAAACGCTTCGGCCGCAGGGCCAATCTCCAGCACGTCGGCACCGGCCAGCGCCCCGAAGTACGGCTTCATCGGCTCGAGCAGTTTGCGGCTCGATTCGCTGCAGCGGATGGCGGCGGGGACCGTTTCACGCGGCGGGATGTTGCTGCTGGCGCGGATCTGGCGAATCGCACCGACGATGTTTTGGAACTCGGTGAATTGCCGTTCGATCGTCTCATCGAAATGGTCGCGGTTGGCTTGGGGCCAGTCTGCTTTCATGGCAAACTGGGACACCTTGACCGGCGTCAGGCCACGCTCGGGAGCCAATTCGCCGAGGAAGCCCCAGATCGATTCGGTCACGAACGGCATGATCGGATGCAACAATCGCAGCAGCGTATCGAGCCCATGCGCGATCACGTTTTGGGTCACGGCGCGTTGAGACGGGTCGGCAAGACGTGGTTTGGCGATTTCGACGTAAAAGCTGCAGAACTCGTGCCAGGCAAAGTCGTACAGGATTCGCGACACGTCGGCGAATTTAAATTGATCGATGCCCTCGGTCACCTGTTGTGTGACCGTTGCCAAGCGACTGAGCAACCAGCGGTCTTCCACCGGCAGGGTGGCTACGTCGATCGTCTCCGGCGTGTAGCCTTCCAGGTTCATCAACACGAACCGGGCGGCATTCCACAGTTTGTTGACAAAGTTGCGGCTGGTCTCAAACTTCTCGCTGACGACGGCGGCTTTGGGGTGTGCCAGGTCGGCTTCGGATTCGGCCCACTGCGTCGCAAAGGTTTTCTTGCACTCGGGGCACGGAACGGTTTTTGCAACCCGATTCTTTTTCGTTTGATCGATCAGCTTTTCGCAATGCGGGCACTCGTACTGCACGGGCATGCGAACGTCTTGCGTTTCGGTTGCCAGTCGAGCCAAACCGAACCGCAGCGAGTCGGGACCAAATTTGTCGATCACATCGATCGGGTCCACACCGTTGCCTTTGCTCTTGCTCATCCGTTCGCCGTTTCCGTCCAGGATCGTTGGATGGATAAAGACTTCGTCGAACGGAATTTCGTTCAGGTTGTTTAGACTCATCAACACCATCCGCGCGACCCACAACGTGATGATGTCTCGCGACGTGCAGAGCGTGGACGTGGGGTAAAAGTAGTCCAGTTCTTTGGTTTGTTGCGGCCAGCCGAGTGTGCTGTGGGGCCATAGTGCCGAGGAGAACCAGGTATCCAGCACATCGGGGTCACGCTCCAGCCCGAGCGCCTCGACTTTCGCTTCCAGCGGTGACTCTTCGTCGCGCAGGCAGACGAACACGCTGTAGGAAGTCGCCGAATCGTCTTCATCGTCGGCCTGGATTTTCGTCGCGATCAGTTGCTCGCCGCCCAGCGCCGCGGCTTGCTCGGCGACGGTACCGGCCTCGGCTTTGGTCGCAAAGGACGCCGACCAAATCGGAATCCGGTGTCCCCACCAAAGTTGACGGCTGACCGGCCAATCGCGTTTTTCGCCGAGCCAATCGAGGTAGCCCTTGCGGTAGCGGGTCGGATAGATGCGGACGCGATCATCACTGACGGCATCCATCGCCGACTGGGCCAGGTGGTCCATTTTGACGAACCACTGGTCCGCCAAATACGGCTCGATCGCCGTCTTGCTACGGTCCGACAGCGGCATTTCGATGTCGCGATCCTCGATGTCGCCCAGCAATCCGGCTTCGTCCAAATCCGCGACGACCTGTTTGCGGGCTTCGGCGATCGTCAGGCCTTCATAGGCGGGGACCAAACCGTTGAGCGTGCCGTCGGGATTCAGGATGTTCAGCATCGGCAGCGATTGCCGCTTTCCGACTTCGTAGTCATTCGGGTCGTGGGCCGGCGTGATTTTGACGCAGCCCGAGCCCAGTTCCGGTTTGGCCCACACGTCGGCGACCAGCGGGATCTTGCGTTCGGCCAGCGGCAGCATCAAACAGCGGCCATCGACGGCCATGTCGCGCAGTTGCTCCAGCTTCGGCAGCATCGTCTTGCGGCGCTCGAGCAGGGCGTCGAGTTGATTTTGCACGTCCGGCTTTTCTTTGGCGGTCGCGCCGGCGAGTTTTTCGCGGAGCTCGGCTTCCAATTTGTCGAACGTTTGCGCCGGGTCGGGGTGCACCGCGACGGCGGTGTCGCCGAGCATGGTTTCCGGGCGGGTCGTCGCAATCACCACGTGATCCGGTTCGCCGGGTTTGGGATCGATCACCGGGTAGCGGAAGTGATAGAAATGACCTTTCTTGGTCACGTTTTCCACTTCATCATTGCTGACGGCGGTTTGCAGGAACGTGTCCCAGTTGACCAGGCGTTTGCCGCGATAAATCAGATCCTTGTGGAACAGATCAAAGAACGTGGCACGCACCGCGGCGCCGCACATCGGATCCAGTGTGAACCGCAAGCGACGCCAATCGCAGCTGCATCCCATGCGTTTGAGTTGGCCCAGGATCCGCTTTTCGTATTGGTCTTTCCAATCCCAGATGCGTTTGACCAAGGCGTCGCGTCCGATGTCGTGCCGCGACAGGTTTTCCTGTTCTTTCAACCGCCGTTCGACGACCGCTTGGGTGGCGATGCCGGCATGGTCGGTGCCGGGCATCCAAAGTGTTTCGAACCCTTGCATCCGCTTGGTGCGGATCAAGATGTCTTGCAGCGTGTTGTTGAGCCCGTGACCGAGGTGAAGCGCGCCGGTCACGTTGGGCGGCGGGATCACGATGGTGTAGGGTTTCTTGTCGGGATTGATCTCGGCGTGGTTGCAACCTGCTTCATCCCATTTGGCACTGATTTCGCCTGCGGCGGTGCCATGATCAAATCGGTTTGGAATCATGTTTGTGCTTATGTTGCCGGTGTAACGTTTTCTTTGTGCAATTTGTATTCGACGGAATCGATCAACGCCTGAAAACTTGCTTCGATGATGTTGTCGCTGACGCCGATCGTCCCCCAGGATTCGTGGTGATCGGCACTTTCGATGTTGACGCGGGTGCTGGCCGCGGTGCCGGCGCCGTTGTCGACCACGCGTACTTTGTAATCGACCAAACGCATGTCCCGCAGTTGGGGATAGGACGGCAGCAGGGTTTCGCGGAGTGCGGTGTCGAGTGCGTTGACCGGGCCGTGCCCTTCGGCGGCGTTGAAGCAGTCCTGGTCGCCGACGCGGATTTTCAGGATCGCTTCGGCGTAGACGTCTTTTTCGTCGGCGGAGGTTTCGCCGGCGACGACGCGGTACTTGATCGGGCTGAAGTGTGGGGTGAACGTTCCGAGCACGCGTTTGATCAGCAAATCGAACGAGCCGCCGGCGTTCTCGAATTGAAACCCTTGGTTTTCCAGCCGCACGACTTCGGCCAGGATTTTGTCTTGAACTTCGCGGTCGTCTTCGATGCTGTGCTTGTTCGCCACGGCGACGATGTTGCTGCGGCCGGACAGTTCGCTGACCAAGATCCGCCGTTCGTTGCCGACCAGCGTGGGGTCGATGTGCTCATACGTCGAGGCGGCCTTGTTGATCGCGTGGACGTGCATGCCGCCTTTGTGGGCGAAGGCGCTCTGGCCGACGAACGGTTGCCCGCCGCGCCACTGCAAGTTGGCGGTCTCGTACACGAACCGGCTCAATTCGGTCAGCGGTTGCAGGCTGCGGCCGCCCAGCACGGAGTAGCCTTTTTTCTTCAGCGCCAAATTGGCCATCACGGAGATCAGGTCGGCATTGCCGCAGCGTTCTCCGATGCCGTTGATCGTCCCTTGCACCTGGGTCGCACCGACGTCGACGGCGGCCAGCGAATTGGCCACGGCAAGCTCGCTGTCGTTGTGGCAATGAATTCCGAAGGTCACGCCCGGGTAATCACGCAGCGAGTCGATCGCGGCGCTGGTGATTTCGGCGATTTGCTCCGGCAGCGAACCGCCGTTGGTGTCACACAGCGACATCACCGTCGCTCCGCCGCTGGCGGCTGCCCGCAGCGTTTGGAGGGCATACTCGGGGTTGGCGCGATAGCCGTCAAAGAAGTGTTCGGCGTCGTAGATGACCGCGGCATGTCCGGCCAAAAACTGGACGCTTTCGCCGATCATCGCCAGGTTTTCTTCCAGCGAGACGCGTAGGACTTCGGTGGCGTGGTAATCCCAGGTTTTTCCGACCACGGTGATCACCGGCGTGCGGGCCGCGACGAGTGCTTTCATTCCGGGGTCTTCGGCGGCTTCGACCCCGCGACGACGGGTCATGCCGAACGCACAGACCTGGGTGTCGCCCAAGTCGTGCTCTTGGATTTCCTGGAAAAATGCGACGTCTTTTTCGTTGCTCAGCGGATAGCCGCCCTCGATAAAATCGACGCCCGTTTCGGCCAATCGCAGCGCGATCTGCAGTTTATCGTTGAGGGAAAAACTGACGCCTTCGCCCTGGGATCCGTCCCGCAGCGTAGTGTCGTAGATTTGGATCGGTTTTGAAGTCATGGTTCGTTTTTCATTACGAAAAAACCCCCGGAGCTGGAACGCCACGGGGGTCAAAGTTTCTTCCAAAGGCTGTGCTTGAACGGCTCACTCGGCGGGCACAACGTGCCGGCGACGAAGCCGATCGGTCCCCCGCGTCATCGCTGGCAAACAGTGCCAGGGACGCGGCAAATAATGACAGGTTGAATTAGCACAGTGATCGTCGTGGATTAAATGATCGTTGTGAGGAAGCGGAATCGATGTCTTGAATTCACCTAAGAATCGAGAGAATACGGCGTCACCGATCATCCGTCAATCGCGGACGCGTCCCGACCGGGGTGGGCTAGTCGTCTATCTCAGCTCGAGTTTCGGGTAGTGGACGAGGCGACGAGTCCTCTGCCAAGATGCCGACTGCAGAGGAC
>NZ_JBFHKV010000178.1:0-10346 GCF_041595215.1 Stieleria sp.
CGGAGTTGAATCAATTGCTTGCCAGCGAATCCGGACAAGTCGCGTTCGCCGGGGTGATCGATTTGTTGAAAGGCAAGTATCGCGAGTCGATTCGCGCCGAGGCGATTCCTCGTTTTGTCGAAAAACACTTTGAAGTCGCTCCCGATGGAACCCTGGCCCTGCGCAGCAGCAGTCGGGTGACGGCGGATGCGTGGGTGCAGCGCTCGCAGCAGTTGGGGGACGTGCTCGAGTCGATGAACGGGCGCATGAAGGGGGTTGCCGATCGTCTGGAGGATTCCGGCGAAGTCAATCAGATGGCTCGCCGCATGCTGACCGACGAGCATGTCGCCTACGCGATCATGTTGGACGAATTTGACGGACGCAGCGATCCGATCGAACTGTTCCTTGGCAAAGCACTCGAAAAGGTTCTGGTTCGTCGTGGTGATAAGTTGGTGGTCATTCCGACGCTTTCGGGTGACGCACGCCGGCAAATCGAACGATTTGAATTGGCCACCAAAGTGTTCGAAAAGCTGAAAACGGAATTTCCGCACTGGGCCGCCGAGTTTGACACGCCGGACGACCGTCACAAGGTTTTCGTCGCCAAGCTGAACGACTCCGCGATGGCCGCCGTCGTCGCCTTGCACCTGACCAAAGACTCAACGTCCTCGCCGACGGCATTGGTGGACGAACTATTTGCGAAGTTGGAAACGGTCTCGCGAGACACCGCCAAGGGGCTGGTGATTGACAATGAAGAGGCGTGGGGGAGTTTGCAGGAACTGCTGGAGTTGGCTAACCGGGCCGGGAAACGAATCGACGCTGTGCGAGATCGTCTCGCCAGGATCGCCGCCGATCTGGACACCTCCGATCCGTTGACCCAACGCTTCGCCACACAGATCGCAACGGGCGTGATCGCCTACCAAGTCGCCGTCGATGTCCCGTACGCAGAATTTGACCTGGGAAAACAGGTCGAAGGAATGATCTCGCAAGTGATGGAGCCGGCCGGTGCGGACCGCTTGCGAGTCCGTGACGATGCGGCCGATCAAGTGAACCAGCGCGCCGGCGAGCTGCTGGCGGCCTGCCGCACCATCAGACGCTACTTGCGCAGAATCGATGATGTCCGCGAAAGGATGGCCGATCGAGAGTTGGCCGAATCGCTCGACGGGCCGGGGCGGATGCTGCTACTGACAGAGATCCGTCGCTCGGCCGAACAATCACAACTCGATGCGATGGAACTACTGAGCAAAGAGTTCTTCGTGGTCGATGAATCGACGAATCAATTGACGGTGCATCCCGAGCGGGTCGAAGTGGTCGGGCAGTTGGCCGCGCGAGCGAAGCAGTTGGAACAAGAGCTGAAAAAAGACGACTTCTAGGGAACAAGACAAAGTGGGGTAAGCATCCTGCTTGCCTTCCTCGCCGGCTCCGCCGGCGCCCCCAGTGTGGCTCGCGTCACACGCCGAGGGTGCCAGTCGTCTCCCACTGATTGTCTGCCGATAGAAACGCCTCATGAAAGTCCACCGAATCATCAACATTGCGGTGCTGGCCCTCGCCGGGCTTGCGACGGTGCTTGCCAGCCAAGCCACGGCAACGTCGCCGACGACCGAGGCCCCGATCGATGCGATCTTGGCCAGGGCTCACCGCCAGGCAGGGATCTCGCCGACCAAAACCTGTGACGATGCCACCTACTTGCGACGCATCAGTCTGGATCTGCTCGGACGCCTTCCGACCGTCAGCGAACTGGCCCGATTGGAGGCTTCGAACGACCGCCCCGCGGCGCTCGACCGCATGCTTCAATCGGACGAGTTCTCGCGCTACTGGTCGCAACTGTGGACGACGGTTTTGATCGGACGTGGCGAGACGCGGCAAGTCGATCGCGAATCGTTGCGGCGCTGGTTGCAAACGCAATTGGAACAGGAAAAGCCGCTCGACCAAATCGCGTTTGATCTGATTTCCGCCGAAGGGGTCACGACGCTGGATGGTCACGTCAACTTTTTGGTGGGGAATCGTGAGGATCCCGTGACGCCGGTTTCGCGGATCTTTTTGGGCGTCCAATTGGATTGTGCCCGTTGCCACGACCATCCGTTTGATCGTTGGACGCAAGACGACTACACCGCGATGCGGCGGTTCTTTCAAACCATCTCCGTGCGAGAGGTTTCTGGTGGGATTCGTGTCGATGACACCGGAGCCAAGTCGGGGGCCGGCGAGGATGGGCCTCGGTTTCTGACCGGATCGCGACCGCGGACCGCGGCGTGGCGACGGGAACTGGCGTTGATGACCGTCAGGTGCCAGCCGTTTGCCAGAGCGATGGGCAATCGGGTTTGGCAATTGCTGATCGGCCGCGGCATCGTGGACCCGGTCGATGGCCTCAGCCAAGCCCATCCGCCGAGTGTCCCCGAACTTCATCAAGCTTTGGCCGACCAGTTACTCGTTAACGGGTTTGACTTACGCGATCTGATTCGAACCATCGCTGCCAGTGAGGCCTATGCCCGCACCGCGCCGACAGCCGACGCGACGGATCCGACTGAAGTGATCGAGTTGTTTGCCGCCAGAGCGCCCCGGCCGCTGCTGCCGGAACAGTTGATTGCGTCGTATGCGACGGTGATGAATCGTGACCTGCCCTCGCCCCAACGCCTGAACACGATGGCGGTGGAGTTCATGGGACGATCCGAAGCCGAGACGGGAGCGACCGATCCGCTGGCGTTGCAACGTACCAGCCAGGGCTTGCTGCAAGAACTCGCCGCCGAGACTTCGCCGCCGAGTGGTGACCTCGATTCCATCTTTCGCTCGACGCTGTCGCGACGTCCGGATGCCTGGGAACGTCAACGCTTTGCCGACGTGCCCGGCAGCGATCTGCTGTATGTGCTGTTACACGCTAACGAATTTGTCTTTAGTCATTGAGTCGATTGTCAATCGCAAGGTGATCCATGTTTGTTCCGAATCGTTTTGATCGTCGCCAATGGATGCGGGCCGGATCCGCCGCTGGGATTTCGACATGGCTGGGCCATCTGGTCGCACGGTCCGCCAGCGCGGCGCGGGATTCGGGAAAGCCCGTTCCGTTTCAGCGTTGCATCACACTTTGGATGCAGGGCGGACCGAGTCAGATGGAAACGTTCGACCCGAAACCCGGTACGGAGACGGGCGGGCCGTTGCGGGCGGTTTCGACGCGTGTTCCCGGGATGCAGCTCAGTGAAACGCTCTCGGGGCTTGCCCGATATGCCGACGATTTGTGTGTGATTCGGTCGGTCGGTTCGACGCAAGGGGAACACGACCGAGCGTCCCATCTGTTGCATACCGGATACGAGCGAATCGATTCGTTCCCGCGTCCGGCACTGGGATCGTACGTCTCATCGAGTCGCCCGGCAACGGACGTGCCCGCGTTCGTCACCCTGGGTGGCCAGGTCTACGGTCCCGCGTTTCTGGGGACCAGTCACGGGCCCTTTGTCGTGAACGATTTGGGACGAACGATCGAGACGATCCGCAATGTTCATCGCCGTAGCGATCGTCTCGATTTGCTCGCGGAACTGAATCAGCGGTCCGACCAAAGCAGCGGGAGCGTCTTGCTGCGGCAACGGACGGAGCAAATTGATTCGGTGCGACGGTTGTTGAAGTCGTCGTTTGCCGATGCGCTCGATGTTTCGGCGGAAGACGCGGCGACGCTCAGCCGATACGGCGAAAGCGATTTCGGACGCAACGTCTTGGCGGCGCGGCGCATGCTGGAAGCCGGTGTGCGATACGTCGAAGTTCAAATGCCCGGGTGGGACACACACGTCGGCAACATCCCCGCGGTCAAGCGTTTGTGCCAACAACTCGAGCCGGCTTGGATCGCGCTGATCGACGATTTGAAGTCCAGTGGGCTATGGGACGACACACTGATCCTATGGATGGGCGAGTTCGGACGTACGCCGATCATCAACGGGCAGAACGGACGGGATCACTACCCGAGATCCATTCCGGTGACACTGGCCGGTAGAGACATCGGCGGACGGGTGATCGGATCGACTGGGAAGGATGGAATGGAGCACAGCGAGAACCCCAACAGCGTGGCCGATCTGATGTACACGCTGATGAACTTGTTGGGGGTCGATGCCGATCAGGAGTACACGACCACGTTCGGAAGCCCGACGTCCGCGACCGACGGAGGGGAAATGATCTTGTAGCGCGCTGGTGTGCAGGCTTCAGCCGCTTCGTCTTGCTGCTTCGCAGCGCGTGAGGAATCGCCGCAAGGCTAGACACCAACGTGCGCTGGTGTGCAGGCTTCAGCCGCTCTGATTCGCTGCGGAGCAGCGACCGGGAATCGCCTAAAGGCTAGACACCAACGTGGGCTGGTGTGCAGGCTTCAGCCGCTCCGTCTTGCTGCTTCGCAGCGCGTGGGGATGCGCCTAAAGGCTGGACACCAACGTGCGCTGGTGTGCAGGCTTCAGCCACCGTGATTCGCTGCTCCGCAGCGAATTGGGATCGAATGCGTATACCCGCCTAGATTCTGCCCAGGATCCGATCGAGTGAATCGGACGTTTGATAGATCAACGCTTCAGGGTAATGCGGGTAGGGGTGAAAGTACTCGAACGTCACGTAACCTTCATAATCAATCTTCTCCAGCTCATCCATCACCGCGGGCCAATTGGTGGTGCCGTCTAAGAGCGGGCGGAAGGTTTCCAACGAGTAGTCGGTTCCTTTCTTTGTGAATTCTTTGAAGTGGATGTTCTTGGTCCGCTGACCCAGGATCGGTACCCAATGCTCGGCGTGTTGGAACATGGAGATGTTGCCGGTGTCGTAGTGGACTTGCACGTTCTCGCTGCCGAAGCCGTCGACGAAGTCGTTCATTTCCATCGGTGTCATCAAAAAACCGTTGAAGAAAATGTTCTCCATGTTCAGCGACACACCTTTCTTTTCAGCTCCCTTGACCAGTGAACCGACGGCCTCCCGCGCCAGCGCTTCGCATTTGTCGTTGGGTACGGGGGTGTGGTCGTCGCGCCAGGGGATGTGAACGGCGCCGGGGACGACCAGCAAGTTCTCCACCTTCATCGTTGCCGCCGCGTCGGCCATCAACCCGGCCAGTTCGATGCCACGGTTTCGCTTGGACGCGTCCAGGCTGGACAGCGGATAGGGCCAGAACAGAAACGAACACAGGCCGCTGATTTCGATTCCGATTTCGTTTGCCAGGTTGCGAATGCCGACCAGTTCCTTGTTCGAAGCTTTGGGGGAGAGGTCATTGTCGAGGTCGTAGTTCAGTTCGATCGCGTCGAATCCGGCGTCTTTGGCAAGTTGCATGCATTCGCGAAGTGACATCCGGTCGGGATACGGGAAGGCCCATTGGTTGATCGACTTCTTGGCCCGATAGCGTTTGGGTGACGATTTACGATCGTCTTTGACCGACGCAGCCGGTGGACTGGTGGCATCCTGTGCATTTGTCGACGTGGCGAAGGCCATTCCGGTGGTCGCCAGCCCCGCAGCGATGGCATCTCGGCGGCTGACCGTTCGGTTCTGTCCCAAGGGGACGCAACGATTTTGATCTGTCTTTGCCATCTGGTCATTCCTCTTTGTGTATTCGTCTTGGTGGATCCGTTATGGTAAGGGTGCTTCCGGTGCAGTCTCCCTCCCTTTTTTCAACAAGGATTCTAACATGCCCACCGTTTTACCATTCGGACGAGCGTTGTCCGCTTGCTGTTTCGCGGTTTTGTTGGCCACGTCCGCTGTTTTTGCAGCTCCAACTGGCATGACACTCGGTCCCGTCGAGCTTCAGTCGGTTGGTCCGATGACCTTCGCCACTTCCGGTGTGTTGTTGGTCGGTGATCCCAAAGCCGCGACGGTCTACGCCATCGCCACCGAAGACGCCGGGGCCCGCACCAGCGGCCCGTCGATCGCGGACCTGCAAGCCGCGATCAAGTCGTCACTGGGATTGGAAGGTGATCTCGAAATTGGCGAGTTGGCGGTGAACCCGGACACGGGAAACGTGTTCTTGAGCATCGTCGCCGGAGGTCAGGTTCACTTGGTGAAGGTTGACGGTCAAAGCGAGATCACGAAAGTCAACTTGGACAAGGTCCATCACGCCTCCAAGGCGTTGCCCAATCCGCCGGAAGACAAAGACGTCACGCGCCGCGGACGGACGCGGAACGCCCGCGATTCGTCGATCACCGACGTCGCGTTCTTTGAAGGAAAAGTCATGGTGACGGGGCTGTCGGCCGGCGACTCGCCCTCACGCGTGATCGAATTCCCCTTCCCGTTCGCGGAAAACACCGTGACGACCAGCGTCGACATTTTCCATGCCGCCCATGGTCGTGTCGAAGATGCCACGATCCAAACCTTCTTGCCGATGGTCGTCGACGGAGAGCCGAGTCTGTTGGCCGGTTTCACCTGCACGCCGTTGGTCCGTTTTCCCGTCAATGCACTTGACGGTTCGGAGAAAGTTCGCGGCACCACCGTCGCCGAACTCGGCAACCGCAACCAACCCTTGGACATGGTCGTCTACGAAAAGAACGGCAAGACTTCGATCCTGATGAACAACTCCGCTCGCGGCATGATGAAGATCAGCACCGAAGGCATCGGAGAAAACCAAGGTCTGACCGAACCGGTTCGGGGCGGCGGGACTGCGGGCCAACCCTATGAAACGATCGAGTCGCTTTCCGGCGTCAAGCAGATGGACAAGTTCGATGCCAGCCATGCCGTTGCGATCGTCGACGTCAAAGGCACGTTGGCACTGCAAACGATCGAGCTGCCGTAGCCCGTTCGCTCGGTTTCAACGACCTTCTCCCACGAGAAGGTCGTGCAAAATCCCAAGTAACCCTCCCGCACCCGGGAGGGTTGCTTTTTTAGGACCACCCTCCTGGCAGGCATTGGTATCTGCACATCTTTTGCATGTCAGATTTGTTCTGAGTGAATGGTTTCGGCCAACGGCTGTTTACATCCATAGCCTTGGGCATCGCCCAAGGTCCGCATACGAGAACGAGAGGGATTGGCCAACGGCCATCAACAAATGCCTCGTCAAACGCGAAGGTTGTGCATGGCCGTTGGCCAAATCCGACCCCATCGTGATGGGGTTCCTGGGGCGGCGCAACCCTCGCAAAGGCTCGGTTTGCTTGCCCCAGGCTATGGATATGCATGCCCTTTGGGCAAAAAGCGACTTGTGTAGATTCCAATGCCTGCCAGCAGGTCGACGTCATACACTGCGTGACCTCCACGCGGGAAAAGTTTCTATCATTTTCGACACCATTGCTGTGAAGAAGCGGTTCGTCGATCCGTCGCATCGGCCCATTCGAGGCAGCTACAATGGGCACATGCATTCGACCCACTTTCGCGATGAACCGTCGACCTCTGCGTCTCTGTTGGCCCGTGCGCGGGAAGGAGATGCGGAGAGTTGGAAACAATTGGCCCAGGTCTATGGCCCGATCGTCTATGGTTGGGCCCGGCGATGTGGTTGCCAGGCGGCTGATGCCGCCGATGTGATGCAAGACACGTTTGCGTCCGTCGCCAAGGCGCTGTCTCGGTTTGACGGCGGCCGCGACGGAGCGACCTTTCGCGGCTGGCTGTGGACCATCTCGCGCAACAAGATCCGCGACCGGGCGCGGATCGCCGCCGAGGAAAAAGCTGCCGGGGGCACGGCCGCCAATCTGGCCTTGATGCAGATCGCCGACGCTCAGGCGATCGACGCGGATGATCCACCGACGACCGCGCAAGCCGATTCGCTCGATGCCCGTCGCCGGATGATCGAGTTGCTGCGCCAATGCTTCGACCAGCGGACGTGGCAGATGTTTTGGGAGACCGCCGTGATCGGACGCCCGCCGCTGGACGTCGCCGACGAGATGGGCGTCTCGAAATGGGCGGTTTATAAAGCTAGGGCGAGGGTGTTGCAGCGGCTGCAGTTGGAGATGAAGGGGTTGGAGTAAGGTGGGTAGGAAGATTTTGGAGGTAGGAAGATTTTGGTCAAAAAATTGATTGGTCAAAAAATGGGAGCGTCAGCGACGTAGGGCATGCTGTGCATGCCAACGACGTTGCCGTCATTTTTTGATCAACCCATTTTTTGACCCCCTTTTCCCCACACGCCCCACCAAAAAAACGTTTTTCGCAAAACACTGTCCAATCGCTCCGTTGTCAGGGTGTAGCGGCGGGTGGTTCTCGCCGACAATTGCACATCCATCGGGAGCCCATCGATGATCGCCATGAGACGTAACTGCTTGGAACCAGACGAATTGCGACAAGTGCTTGAAGGGGAATTGTCCCAGGAGCAATTTGATTCGGCGATTTCGCATCTGGACACCTGTGAAACCTGTCGCACGGCGGTGGAGCAGTTCGACGGCGGGCTGCAAGCGATCGGCGAATCAACGTCCTCCGAGGACGCGGCTCGGGCGGGAGTGCAGAACGAAACCGCCTGCCAGGTCGCGCTACAGCAACTGTTGCAGCAATCATCGGCGCTCCTTCCCGCGACCGTCGCCCCTCCGCCTCCGTTTGAAATGCTCGGGCCCTATCGACTGTTGGAATTAATCGGCAGCGGCGGAATGGGGGCCGTCTACTTGGCCGAACATCAACGGCTCAAACGGCGCTGTGCGATCAAATTGTTGCCGCCCGAACGCGTCACCCAGGCGGGATGGTTGGACCGCTTTGATCGCGAGATGACGACGATCGCGTCGCTGGAACACTCTCACATCGTGCGCGCCACCGATGCCGGACACGAATCGGGCTGGCACTATTTGGTGATGGAGTATCTCGACGGGCTGGACATCGGCCGCGTGGCGGGACGGATCGGCCAACTGGACGTTGCCGACGCCTGCGAAATCGTCCGCCAAGCGGCGCTCGGGTTGGCCCACATCCACGACAACGGATTGGTCCACCGCGATATCAAACCGTCTAACTTAATGTTAACGCACTCCGGAACCATCAAACTATTGGATCTCGGTTTGGTGCTCGACGGAGACGATCCGCTCGCCAAAGACGACCGCCTGACGACCGTCGGTCACGTGATGGGGACGATGCCTTACATGGCGCCGGAACAACTGGCCGATAGCCGGGACGTGCGTCCGCAATCGGACATCTATTCACTCGGCGCGACGCTGTACCGTTTGATCGCCGGCCACCCGCCACACCGCTCCGAGCGTGGGTTGGCAGCGCAGGTGCTGGCGATCACCAGCAGCGATGCGAAGCCGCTCGATACCATCCGAAGTGACGTCGATCGTGATGTCGGCAGCTTTGTCGCCAGGATGTTGTCACGTGATCCGTCCAAGCGACCGGCTTCGGCGACGGAGGTGGCTCGGGAATTGGAATCGATGGCGAAACCGAGTCATTTGAAACGGTTGCTTCGTGACGCGATTCGAAAACACTCCGCCGACGATCTGCCCCGCAGCACCTTGCTACCGTCGATTGTCAATTCCGGCGGTTCCAAAGATCGTGGCAGAATCAAACATTGGCTGATGGGGGCTGCCGCGGCGCTGTGTTTGATTGCCGCCGCGATCGTGATCAAGATCCAGACCGATCGCGGGGAGTTGATCATCCATTCCGAGCACGACGGGTTGACGGTTCTGGTCAAGCAAGGAGACGACGTTGTCGATCAACTGACGATCGAATCGGACAAAGAAAACCGCACCACCTTGCACAAGGGCACCTACGACATTGAAATCATCGGCGGCGGCGACGCGCTGAGGCTCAGCGACGAAGTCGTCACGATCGGTCGTGGGGCGCAGGAGTCGATCGACGTCGTCAAGCGAACCGATCCAACAGGCAATGCTCTACCGGGGCTTGCATCGTCGAGTCTGGCGTCATCAAGCATCGGTGGCCCGGGACCGGGTGTTGTGTCGAACGCTTCTGTCACGCAAGACGTTTCCGATGGGGGACCGCGCAAGGACGTCAAAGCCATCACGTCCGCCTCGGCGATGGATTTTGCGACGTTCGACGGCAAACCGCTGTCGTACTGGTTGGAGCAAGTCCGAACCGAAACCGAGATCGAGCCGCTCGGTGAAGCCATCTATGCGTCCATCGGCGGATTGCAAGATTTGTCGCGTCGAGGCATCGCGAACACGTCGGAGAGCGACGTCGTGATCAAAGCGTTGCTCCGACGCGCTCGTGAATTCGGCGGACTGAGCCGAAAACTGCCGCCACTTCCCGGGATGACGGACCAAACGATCACCCCGTCGGAGCACTTTATGTGGTGTATGACCGAAGTCTTCGCAGAACCCTCGCTCGATGTTTGGTATGAAAACGCGGTCCAAGAATTGGTCGAAGGCAACGTGCACAGTCGCGCCGCAGTGATCAATTGCCTACACCGATATGTCAATTCTTCGGGTGGGGCTGGCATGTACGGGGGCGGCATGGGCGGCATGGGCGGATACGGTCCCAGCGGAACCATCTCCAAGTTCACCACCCGCAAGTTGATTCGGTGCTGTCTC
>NZ_JBFHKV010000179.1:0-10337 GCF_041595215.1 Stieleria sp.
AGCTTGATCCCGAGGGGATGCTGGCGATGCGCGGACAGCGGTATTCGATCAAGGAGATCGGGATCGAAAACCTGCTGGAAAAATTCGTCGTCACGGCACAGCAGGATCGCTTGCATGGCGAATGCGACGTTCAAATCGAGAACGACCACCTGTTCGGTCAGACCAGCTGCACGCTGGTCGAAGTCATTCATCCGATACGTCGCGAGCACTTTCGGTTCCATCGGGCGCGGGTCTATTTCGACAACAACACGAAGATGCCGATTCGATACCAAGCCTGGCTGTGGCCGGAGACACCCGGCGGCCCGCCGGTGCTGGACGAAGAGTACAACTATTTCAATTTGAAAGTGAACGTCGGGCTGTCGGCGTCCGATTTCGATCCGAGCAACCCGAGCTACCGTTTCCGGTAGCCGGTCTGCGCTATATAAACTCCCTGAGCGCGATTCATATCGATTGGGCCGACAATCACTGACCGGGTAGGCAACTGAATCCATGCAAGGGAGTCCATGATGTCGGCATCCAAGCCGCCGGGGACGCGGATGAGCGACCAGCAGATCCAAACGGTCTGCTTGATGGTCTTGGCCGGCGTCGCGGGGATCTACATGATGTATTGGCTGCGACCGGTGCTGGTACCGTTCGTCGTCGCCTGTTTCATTGTCAGCGGCGTCGGGCCGATCCTGTCGTACCTGGAGTATCGGTTCAACGTCTCCCGCGTCGCCGCGGCCGGGTTGGCATTTCTGTTGGGTGTCGGCCTGATGGGCGTGTTCGGGTTGACGATCTCGTTCTCGATCATCGATCTGGCGAAAAATAAAGAAGAATACCGAACCCGTGTGCGGCAACTGGTGGACAAGGTCGATGACAAACTCTCCTTCGACGCGCTCTCGCTGAAGCGGTTCGTCGGCGACAAGTTTTCCAACGACGAAGACGGTGACAACGACAAGTCCTCCACGGCTGACAGCGGGTTTCTCGCCCAGGCTCCGCCGGACGCGACCGCCAACGGCGACACCACGACCAACTCCACCGAGCCTGCGGAACCGGCCGCGCCACCAAGTCCCCCGTTGGCTGCAGAATCTCCTCCGGATGTTGAATCCCCAGCAGATCCTGAATCACTCGCTGATGCTCCATCGCCGGCGGATCCTGGCCCCGGCGAGCCTCTCGATTCCAACGCCGCGACGGTGGACTCACCGGCGGATGCCGTGGCTTCAGCCGATGTCCCGCCGGATTCCGTCACCGATGTAGAGTCGGCGGCAGTCGTCGAGGTAGACAAAGACGAACCCCTTCCGCTGCTGGAAACTCCGACCGTGCAAATTCGCGCGCGGAGTGTTCCGGTGGAATCCGGGCGGATGAAAGAAGCCACCGAATTGGTCGACGCCTTCGTGCGCGACGGCATCTCGGTCGTGTTGCAGGCGTTCTTGAGTCTGGTGTCGACCAGCATCGTCGTACTGATCTACGTCTTCTTTCTGTTGCTCGGCAAGTCGTCTTACGCCCAGACCGCGACGTTGCGTGAAATCGACTCGCAGATCCGTAGCTATCTGTCGCTCAAGACGGTGATTTCCATCGGCACCGGCGCCGTGTTTGGTCTCACGTTGCGGATGTTCGGCGTCCCGATGGCGTTGTCGTTCGGGGTACTCGCGTTCCTCTTGAACTTCATCCCCAACATCGGACCGATCGTCGCCAGCTTGTTGCCGATCCCGTTGATCTTGTTGGATCCGTCCGGCAACATCGTCTGGATGGTCTCGGTGATCGTGGCGACGTCGGCCATCCAAATCCTCAGCGGAAACGTGGTCGAGCCGAAGTTGATGGGCAACTCGTCGGACCTGCACCCGGTCACGATCCTGCTGGGGTTGATGTTCTGGGGCATGATGTGGGGCATCATCGGGATGTTTCTGGCCACGCCGATCACCGCGGCGATCAAGATCGTGCTCGAGCGATTCGAACCGACACGTCAGATCGCGAACATCATGGCCGGCCGATTGGAAAGTCCTGCCGTCGCTTCGTAGTGCCGTCACTTCGTCGTGCTATCAACCAAACAGCGTGATCAAAGGCGATTGCGGAGCGGACAGTCGGCACCCTTTCCATTGGAATCCAAAAACTTTGCTTTCTGCGTGACGTTTCACTGAAGTTTTCCACCTTGACTAGAGAGGACGATCACAAACCATTCGCCGTATCCTTTGGCGAGCAAACACGGAGGAGTCAGCATGTTGGTTCTGTCACGAAAAATCGGTGAAGAGATTCTGCTGGGTGACGACATCAGAATCGTGATCACCCGAGCGTCGCGGAGCCGAGTGAGTCTCGCCATCGATGCCCCCTTAGGCGTCGCGGTCAGACGAAGCGAACTGAGTCGCGCGACGCTGAAGGAGTTTGTCGGCGCGGTCGTTCCCGATCGAGACGCCGGCGTGCTGGACGACAAAGCCCCCCTGCCGGCTTGAATCAACCGGCGTTTCGCCATCGAGAAAACTTCCCCAACCAGCGGACCGCTCCCCGGCTGCCGCTCGGATTTGACTTGGGAGTTTGAACAGAAGAGACTATCGGCGGGAATCCTGTACGATCCCCCTTCCCCAGGGAATCTCACCCTGCGGTTGGTCGGCCGCGACCCTCTGTTCTTGATGTGCCAACAGAGCCGCCCATCGGTGGCGGAGCGCGAGATCGATCCCAGCGCCCCGAGTCAACCTTCCAAACATTGGGATTCAAGATGATTCAACTCCTTGCATCGACGCCGACGAGTTTCCGCCGGTCATGCTCGCGTCTCTTGCGACACCGAACGACGACGTGGGGTGCCCTGGCCGCTACCGCCCTGCTGACACATGCCCTCTGTGCCCCGGCCCTTCAAGCCGAGACGGTTCGCCCCAACATTCTTGTCATCTATACCGATGACCAAGGCTTTGGTGATGCCAGTTGTTTGAATCCGGACGCCAAATTCAAAACGCCGAATCTGGATCGATTGGCCGCCGAAGGGATCACGTTCACCAACGGTCACTCCTCCGATTCGGTCTGCACGCCGTCACGCTACGGATTGTTGACCGGCCGCTATTCATGGCGGACGACGCTGAAGACGGGAGTGATGGGCGCCGAGGGTAAATGCTTGATCAAAGACGGACGGACCACGATCGCGTCAATGTTGCGTGACAACGGATACGCGACCGCCATGGTCGGCAAGTGGCACCTCGGCATGGACTTTCCCGGAACGAACCACAAGACCCGTGATTGGTCTCAACCGACCCGCAACATGCCCTTGGATAAAGGCTTTGACTACTTCTTTGGCATTCCCGCTTCGCTCAACTACGGCGTGCTGGCGTGGTTCGAAGGCCGACATGCCAAGGTGCCTCCGACGGTCTTTACCGCCAAGAAACCGAATGCACGGCACATGGACTATCGCATCATGCCGCCCTACCAGCCGACTCCCGAAGCGACGCAACAGGCGCTCGGCAAGCAGGGCATGGAGGTCGCACCGGACTTTATCGACAACCAGTGTTTGACACGGTTCACCGACACCGCGATCGACTGGATGCAGTCGCATACATCGGGCTCGAGTTCTGAAAAACCGTTCTTCCTGTACTTGCCGCTGACGTCGCCACACTACCCGGTGTGCCCGTTGCCTGAATTCCACGGCCAGGGAGATTGCGGCGGCTATGGCGAGTTTGTGATCGAGACCGATTACCACGTCGGCCGCATCCTCAAGTTTCTCGATGATGCCGAATTGGCCGACGACACGCTGATCGTGTTCACCAGCGACAACGGTCCAGAAAACTCTTGGAAGCAGCGCGTCAAGGAATTCGGTCACCAGAGCAATTTCCGCTATCGCGAAGGCAAGCGTTCGGTGTACGAGGGCGGCCATCGCGTCCCGTTCTTTGTCCGCTGGCCGGCCGGAAATCTCACTCCCGGACGCCGCTGGGATCGGCCGGTGGGACAAATCGATTTGCTGGCGACCTTCGCCGAGCTTCTCGACATCGAATTGCAACCTGACGAAGGCGTCGACAGTCACAGCTTTGCGACCGTGCTGCTGAATCCCGCGAGCAACCGTCAACGATTGCCGCTGATCAATCACTCCGTCAACGGTCGGTTCGCGATCACCGAAGACAACTGGAAACTCGTCCTGCCCCACGGTAGCGCCGATGCCGAACTGTATGACCTGGAAAACGATCCCGGCGAGACGACGGATGTGCTGACAGAGCACCCGGAAATCGCCGAAACGCTGCAAGCCAAAGCCACGCAGATCGTCCTTCGCGGACGAACGACCGCCGGTCCGGCTCAACCCAACGACACCGGGTATTGGGACGATCTGAAATGGATCTCGGCCGAGCAGTACGAACAAGCGACGGGCAAGAACAGCCAGTGAAGCCATCATCGCGTCGCGCGTTCCACGTGGCGGGGCGGTAAGATCTGAAGTGGCAGAATCATACGGGGCAGAATGATGTTCTGACCGCTCAGAACGCAAAGTCAGAATCAGACGGCTACTCCATCACTCCGCCATCCCCATCACTCCGCCATCCCCATCACTCCGCCATCCCCATCACTCCGCCATCCCCATCATTCTGCCGTCTCCATCACGATGGAATCGATCTCCACGACCGATCCGGGCGGACCGTCAAATCGCAATTCAATCTGACGCACGGTGTCCTTCCAATCCAGCGGAAAGCGAATCATTTGTGTTGCATCATGTATCGTGGCCGTCGACTCGCCTTCACCTGCGACGAGCGTGACCTTGGTCCCCGGTGACGAACGCAGATTGATGAGCAGGTCACCTTGATTCTTGGCCGGATCGAGCTTCAGCCCCGTCCGTGTGATCACCGCTTTGCCGCCCGGGAGCCGGAAATCCAAAAATCCTAAGCGGCCCGCGATGTTGCCCATCGCTTCATCGTTGCCGCTCCAGCCCTCGGTTTGCCATCCCCCGCAATCAAACGTAAACAGCAACCGGCCATCGGTCGCATCGCGTCCGTTGATGCGTTCCCAGTCGTCGGACAATCCGTCGCCATCGCTATCGGAGCGAACGACTTCGTATTCGGGATTGACCCCTTCGCCCCATTTCTGTCCGTTGGCCTGATAGGCCAATTCGGCAAGCGGCTCCTCCTCGACGCCCTCGTCACCGACAGCGATCCAATCGTCCAGCAACTGGCGGTGTCGCTGAATCTCGTCGCGATACCTGGGATCACCGATCAGATTGTTGACTTGGCTAGGATCGGCTTTGACGTCGTAAAACTCCTCTGCCGGGCGCTGGCCGAAATAGATTTCCGTCAGCTTCGGTGACAATTCGCCGGACTGATAGAGTTCGTGCAGGTTTTGCAAAAACGGTCGTTTGTCTCGGTACTGGGGCTGCAGCAAGATCCGATCGGTCTTGAAATTGCGTGTGTACCGAAACCGGTCGGTGCGAATCGTGCGGACACGATCGATGGTATGGTCGAGCCGATCTTTGGCGGCCGCCACAAAGCTGCGTGGGACGACGACCTCGGCGAACAGATCCTGGCCTTCGTACCAATCGGGCTTGTCGACGCCGGCCCAAGCGAGCGTTGTCGCGGACAGGTCCAGCAGATCGACCAGATCATCGCGTACCGAGGGAGACGGCACGTAGGGCGCAGGACCGGCGATGATGAACGGAACGTGCAACCCGCCTTCGGTCGGCATCTGCTTGTGACGCACCAGATTGTTTGCGCCGTGGTCACCAAAGTAGACGACGATCGTGCTGTCGGCCAAACCGGATTCCTGGAGCCCCTGGAGTACGGTGCCGATGAAATCGTCGTCTTTTCGGATCGCGTCGTAGTGCTGTGCGACCGTTTCGCGATAGAGTTGGTTTTGCGGGTAGTCCGGCGGGACGGTGACGGACTGTGGATCCGTTTTTCGTTCCGCCGGGAACTTGGCGGTGTTGTTCTTCCCACCGGCCGTTTGGATCTGGCCAAAGAACGGTTGGTTTTCTTTCAGTTCCTGCCAATCGATCGCAGCGCGGTTCTTCTTTTGCAGCGAATAAGTCGCCGCTTGATCCCAGACGAAATTGTAATCGTCTTTGCCGAAATTAAACGTGAAGTAGCCGGTCTCTTTCACCAGCTGCGGCAACAGCTTCATGTTCTCGGGCAGATAGATTTTGGCCGGACCGCGGCTGGAACGATGTTCGTGCGCGCCGAAGCGAATCTGATTCATCCCACCCATGATGGCCGATCGACATGCCGAGCAAACCGGTGCCGGAACGTAGGCTCGCGAAAATCGCACACCACGCTCGGCAAGCGAATCAATGTTCGGCGTCTGACCTTGATTGACCGGGTCGCCGTAGCACCCCATCCACGGCGAGGTGTCTTCGGCGAACAGCCACAAGATGTTGGGGCGATCTTTCGCAACGGCGAATGAGGTGAACGATGCCATGGCGATCAGGATCGCCAGCCGAATCGGGTTGATAGTCATGCCGGGTGCGGGCGTGGGTTGCGTAGGTCGAACGTTCGATGACGGAGGAAGACCGTGCATGGTATTCCAGTTCGGCTTGGCGTGCAAAGAAACGCGGTCGTGACAGTATTTCCGTCGGAAATCACCGTCGGACCGGACAATTGCGGCGTCCCACTGGATCATCGCTGATGCCGCTGCCGATGTCCGAGGTGGGCGCGTCTGCCCCCACCTCGTGTGTCTCTCGTTTCCTTGCCGACCCCTCACGCGTGACAGTGGCGACGCTGTTCACCAAGGCGGCAGACCATGTGCGCGTATCCTTTTCATCAAATGGAAGAACAACGACGAACGGGCCCGTTCTTGATGCTGGTCACGATCTGCATCCTCGTCGGGGCTGCGGTCTACTTTTCACAGCACTTCCAGATCGCCGGGCTGGATCAACTAACGATCACGCCCAAATCGGCGGAATCGGCAGACGAACCCGATCCGCTCGATGATCTGTTGTTCGTCTCGGCGAACCAACGAAACGGACTTTCAAACGGCGGGCCGGTCGCGCCGGCACCTTTCGTCGCCCGATCAGCGGAAGCCAACCGAAACGTCCGCAACCTGCGAATCGGATCGTGGGCGCTCAGTGGGTTCGGACCAAGCAAACTGGCCAGCGAACATTGTCGGCTGAACCTGATCCGCATGATTCGCAAGTTCGACGTCATCGCGTTGCAACAGGTCACCGCAGCCGAGCGCGACCTGATCCCGCGCTTGGTGGACGAGATCAACGAGGGCGGGCGAAGCTTCGATTTCGCGCTCGGCGCACCGTCCGGACCGACCGATCGATCCGAACAGCTGGCGATCCTCTTCAACATCAATCGAGTTCAAATCGATCGCTCGCAAACCTACACCGTCGCCGATCCGGAAAACCAGATGACCTACGATCCATTGGTCGTCTGGTTTCGCGCTGCCCAACCCACCGTCGATTCGGCATGGACGTTCTCGGTCGTCAACGTCCGCATCAACTTGGCACGTGCACCGGTCGAAGTCGCGCTGTTGCCCGGTATCTTTGCCTCGGTGCGGGCGGACGGTCGTGGCGAAGACGATGTCGTGATGGCCGGACTGTTTCAGGCCGACGATTCGTATTTGATCCCGCGCGTGATGGGCGGCGACGTCGTTGCCGCAGTGGACAGCACGACGACCGACATCTTTAGCCGGCATCAGACATGCAACATTCTGGTCGACCGCAATCGAACCAACGAATATGTCGGCCGCGGCGGACCGATCGACTTCTTGCGGCTGTTCAACCTGAATCTCAGCCAGGCCGAAGCGGTCAGCAGCCACTTGCCGGTGTTCGCCGAGTTCACCGCCACCGAAGGCGGCACGCTGTAAAAAAAGGGTCAGGAGCATTTAAAATAGAAGAGGCAAGCCGAGGCGCCCCAGTTTACTAGAAAGGCTCCTGACCTTTTTCTCATTTTCGCCGGCGGAAGGCGTCGAAGGCGTCGCGAATCGCCGGGGGCGCTTGGCGGCGGTTGCCGGAATCGCGCAGGTTGCGGAGCGAATCGGCGGCGTCGCGAGCCGAGGATGCCGGCGCGTCACGCGGCTGCAACCCGAGACTCCGCAACGCGTCTTGCAACTCGTCGGTCGATTCAGCCGGCTCAGTCGGTTGGTCCAGCTTGCGAACCTTTTCCCAACGCTCGCGGAATCGTTGCAGATCTTGCTCGGTCCAGTCCAATTCCTTCAACAGGTCTTCATCCACCTGGTCGCGCGTCTCGTCCAAGTAGTCCAACACCATATCGGTCGCCTTTTTCGCGTACTCCAAATCAGGCGGGGGCGGTGGTTCGGCGGCCGCGTCGCCGGATGCGGGTGATGTCCCCGTGCCGCTGCCTTGGCTTCCGGAAGACGCATCGGGTGACGGGGTCGATGGCGATTGCCCCTGCGGCGGATCACCGCTTTGGCTTGCCCCCGACGGGTCGGCCGAATCCGCTGCTTCACGCGACCCGCTTTCTCCCTGGGACGCGTTGTCACTCGCTTGGCCCGGTTGCCGCTGTGGATCCCCCGATTCAGATCCACTGGCGTCTTGCCCTTCGGACTTGCCTCCGTCGCCCTCGGCTGCCTCTCCCGATGGCTGATTCTCCGTCCCCGGCTCACCGGGTGTCTGTTCGCCAGACGTCTGTTCGCCAGTGCCCTGCTCGCCAGTGCCCTGGGAGTCGCTCTTGGGGTCTTGCGAAGCATCACCGCTGCCGCTCGATTCTTCGCCCGTTGACGACTCGCCGGGCGACTGACCTTGTGGTGACTTTTGTTCTGACGCAGGGGAATTCGAAGATTCAGAATCGCCAGCGGCTTGATCACCCGCTGGCGAGTCTGTCGGGTCGGTTGCGGCGTCCGCGGACTCGGAGTCGCCGCCGGAGCCATCGTTCTTCGGCGGTTGGTTTTGGTCGGCGGACGAGCCACCCTGGGATTGGTTTTGCTTTTGTTTCTCGATGTAATCCTTGATCCGCTCAAACGCTTGGCCGTCATGTTCCGGCGGCGCCTGGGATGGTTCGCCTCCGGAGGGCGATTGGGATTCGGTTCCGGCGCTGTCGCCGGATGCATCCCCATTGTCACGGGGCGCATCGCTGTCGCCGCTGGGCGTCTCACGATCGCCGTTGGGCGCACCACTGTCGCCGCTCGGCGAGCCGGTGCCGTCCTGTGCATTCGATTCTGTCCCGCCCGGGTTCGGCTTGCCGCCGCCATCGTTGGCGTCCTGCATGGAGCCCTCCGATTGGCCGGTCCCTTGCGTGCCTTGAGACGCGTCGTTGGCTGGATCGGTCGCTTCACCCGCTGGCGATTGCCCGCCGGGGTTCGACGGATCGCTATTGCCCGGCTGTCCTTCGCTTGGAGGCTGTCCTTCGGTACCGGGCTGTCCTTCGGATGGGGGCTGGCCTTCGGTACCGGGCTGGCCTTCGGATGGGGGCTGGCCTTCGGTGTCCGATTGGCCGGTGGCACCGTCGCCGGGGCTTGCATCGCCAGACGATTGCGGCGAATTTCCACCCTGCTCGCCCTCACTCGGATCCTGCTTCTCGCCGCTCGACTCGCCGCCGCCAGATCCTTCGCTGCCGCTATTTTGGCCTTCGGATCCCTGGCTCGGATCACCCTGACTTTGACCGCCTTCTCCTTGCGCGCCTTCGCCACCGGAACCCTGTTGCCCTTCTCCCTGCTGGGACTGTTCGACATCGCTGGCGGGCCGATCGTCGGGAGCCGACAGGCCGTCATTACCCGTCGGGTCCTGGGGCAGTGGTTCGGCGTCTTCGACGATCCGAATTTCGATCGGGTCGGTGCTCGCTTGATTCGGCTGCACGTTGGGATCGCCGGGGATGTTGCGATTGTCGATCGCGGTCGCCGAGATGCGGACCACGTCGCCGGCGCGGAGCAGATGCTCCAGCGGGCGGAAGCGATATTCCATCACCTGGTTGCCCTTGCCGTTTCCGTCTTCGGGTTTGATCCAGATGACGGGATCTTCCAGCGTGTCGATGCCGCGCTCGATCCGCAGCGTGACGCGTTGCAGCTCGAAGTCGGCATCCATGGCGTGGACTTCGATCATCTGTTGTGCACCGACGGGGACTTCGATCGGCGATTTCGTGGGCACCACGATCGCGACTTCCGGCGGCAGATCCGCGATGACCTTGATCGGATAGATGATCGGATCGGGGTTCGACTGCTCGTTGGAATCCCAGACGCGGATTCGGTAACTTTCCAGTTCCACCGAGGCGGTTTTGCCGCGGGCACAGCGGAGTGTCACATCGGACGTCAACGTGACTCCGTCGTCACCGATCGCGATCGGGGTGCGCCCCGCGGTGGCCCGCACGGTGTCGCCGAGTGCTTTCGGGTTGAATTGCAACTCGGCTCTGGCAATCGGCCGGTTGGTTTTGGCGGTGATCCGGATCTTTGTCCCATCAATCGCCGTGATCGCGGGGCTGGATGTCGTGCGGGGTTTTCGGCGGGTGTAGGCC
>NZ_JBFHKV010000180.1:0-10322 GCF_041595215.1 Stieleria sp.
AATTCCATGTCTACATCGGGGCCAAATTGTTCGGCGGCGTTACAGCGCCCGGCCCCATCGCCGGAGCGGGACTCGGCCCCATCGACTTGGCAACCAAGCTAGCACTCAGCCAAGTGGACCGTTTCGAAGACGACGTGCGTTTGATTTATCGGCGTGCGTTAGGCTGATCAGGGGTCCGAATGGAAGGTGTAGACGCGCTGGTGTGCAGGCTTCAGCCGCCCATCTTGCTGCTTCGCAGCGCGTCCTGATGCGTCTCAAGGCTGGACACCAACGGTTGCTGAAGCCCGACCATTGGTTCCTGACCTCGTTCTCGCTTCAAAAACTGCACGACCTGCAATTGGCAGAGAATTCACGCTGTTACGGCACAGTAATCTTCCCTAAACGTGCGTTAATCACACCTCCGGGTAAAGATTGGTTGAAGTGCCCTTTCGGCATCGCCGATATTCAACTATCGAGCACTTAGGAAAGATCGGAAACGTTCAATTTCGGTCTTCGAACGTGCAGATCTTCACGTGGTCATTCGCGTGAAAAGGATCGGTGAAGCGATGAGGTACCCTTACCTGATTGCATTGGCCATCTTGATGGCGATGCCGACCGTGTCGACTCCTGCAGACGAGCCGACCGCCGATCAACGTCTCAAGGCGACCGGGTCGCCAGCACCTTGCCGCAAGAAACAGCGGGCCAGACGCCAACCGCCCGGCGTGTTTTCTGAATCCGGACTGGCCCGATTTCGGCTTCGCTCCGGGCGTCTCGAAGTCGACCCGATGCGGTATCGAAAAGGCTCGCAACAGCACCAGACCGATCGGTTCCGCGAATCGATCACCGTTTCGTCGTCGTCGGGAGTGCCCTCGGTCTATTACAGTTACGCGGACGATTACCAACGTGTCCAACTCGTCGCCGAACACGGCAAGAGTTTGCGGATGGAATCGACGCTGGTTGCCACCGGTGAGCAAGCGGTCTTGGAACAACAGGAGCCCGGCGTGATCCAATGGCACGTTCGCCGCGATCCGGCCGCCGAGAGCGATCTGGATCGTCATGTCAGCGGCCCGACGTTGCTGCACATCGTGGGGCAGGACGAAGCCGGGTTCCAGATTCATTTCGACATTCTGATCTCACGCATGCTGTTGGGCCGCAGTGTGATCGAATTGACCCGCCGAACCGAAGCCTTCTTGCAAGACAACGCGACCACCCTGACCGTCGTTTCATCGGACGATGTGGACCGATTTATTGACCAGCTGGGGTCGGCAAAACATTCCCAACGTCGCGGCGCCGCGGTCGAGTTGGCCGGTTTGGGGACCAGTGCGATTCCATACTTGACCACCGCACTGACGCGCACTGACCTGGATGTGGAGCAGCGGGCGCGGATTCACATGCTGATTTCACGCTGCCCGCGGACCGACGAAGACACGCCTTCGTCACTGGCTTGCCTGTTGTCGACCGACCGCGATCATTGGCAGATCATGGCCAAAAAGATGAACCAGACGCAGTGGATTGCGGCCAACGCCCACATCCGCCGCTGTGGCCTGGACGCACTGACGCGATAGGCGGATTTGGGCCCGTTGCGTGCCCCTGCCGGTCAACACGCTGTTTTGGGCCTTGGTGGTGACGGGGCTTTGCCGTTAGAGTGGTTGCTTCGATGGCGTCGCGTCGCGAAATCCGCGGCCAGCGGCCTTTCGATTGAATCCCACACGCATCTGCAAAAGCCCACCCGGCGCCCCTGGCTGACGCGTTCGGGCTAAGATCATCGAGTTGATTTCGGAACCTCGATTCAATCGACAGGCCGCGATCACCGTCCGGCTCCCGTTCGTTCTCTCCCCCCAAAAAGATATGGCACCTTCTAAATCTCGACGAGGCTGGGTTCTGCTGATCCCCGCACTGCTTGTGGGCACGGTCGCCTTCGCATCGGTGATGCGCAGCAAGCCCGATGTCCGCCAGGATGTGGCGCCGACCATCATGCAAGAGCCGGCGGATGACGCGACGGACCAAACGCCGCGGCCCCGCCAGTCGTCGATCGCCGAAGTCCTGGAGCTTGCCGATCGAGCGTTGGCGTCGATGGACGATTCACTGGAAGACTACACCGCACGGTTCATCAAACAGGATCGCAGTGAGTCGGGCGTGTTGAACGAGCGCAGCGAGATGGAGGTCAAGATTCAGACACGCCATCGAAACGAAACCAATGATGCGCCGATTCGAATCTATCTCAAATTCCTGGCGCCCGAAGCCGCCGCGGGTCGGGAAGTGATCTGGGGCAAAGATCTTTACGACGGGCAGATGGCCGTCCACGAAGTCACGGTGTTGCTCAGTTGGAAAACCCTTTGGCTGGATCCGACCGGGATGCTTGCCATGGCCGGCCAGCGTTACCCGATCTACGAAATCGGGATCACAGGCTTGGTCGAGAAACTGATCGAACGCGGCCAAAAGGATTTGGACAATCCCGATGTCACCGTGACGATCACGCGAGACCATGAGTTCGACAGCCGGATGTGCGACCTGATCAAAGCCCAACGCAGTCAACCCGGCGGCGGTGAAGATGACTTTTCACTCGCCGAGATCGTTTATGACCCCGAGCGGTTGTTGATCCTCAGCTACCGCAGTTTCGGTTGGCCCGATCCCGATGCTCCGGACGATCAACTGCCGTTGGTTGAATCGTACGAGTACCGAGATTTGAAAACCAACGTCGGCCTGACCGACAAGGACTTTGACATCACCAACGAAAGCTACACGTTCCCGTAGGCTCTGTCGGTTATTCGAAGTCGGTTATTCGAAGTCGATGATTTGCAACGACTCGTTTGCCTCTTCCAGCTCATCGAGCGCGTTGTAGCTGATGTTGGTGTTGGCCACATTTAATTTCTTCAGATTCGGCAGCTTGCCCAACTGGATGAACCCTTCGTCGGTCATCTGTTGAACGCCGGCGACATTCAGATCCTTCAGTTTCTGGAACTTCAAAATCGTCTCGACTGCGGCATCGCTCAGGTCGGTCGCTTTGACGTCCAGGGTTTCCAAGTTGACCAACCCATCGAGTGCGGCGAACGCTTCGTCGTTGAGTTTGGTTTCCCAGAAACCCAGGTAGGTCAGACCGGTCGCGACGCCGAGTTGTTTGATGCCCTCGGGGGTGATCAAGCGACATTCCCCGAGGTCCAGATACGTCAGCTTGGGATACTTGGCGATGATCGCCAAACCCTCGTCATCGACCGAGGTGTCACGCAGTTCCATTCGCGCCATTTCCTTGGCACCGGCGATCTGCTTGATCCCTTCGCCGGTCACATCGCAGCCGCGGATGCGAAGACGTTTCAGTTTCTTCAGCCCCGCCAGCGATGCCATGCCTTCATCGTTGATCTTGGTGTAGTCGAGCTGGATTTGCTCGAGCGTGGGGATCTTGGCGAAGACATTCAGAGTGGTGTTGGTCAACGAGGTGCAATAGTTGGCGTTGAAGGATTTCAGGGGCAACCCGGCCAACTCTTTGACTCCCGTGTCGGTCACCTTTGATTTTTCCAGCTGCACGTCTTGCAGCGATTTCAGCTTGGCGAGCGCCTTCATGCCTTCGTCGCTGATGTTGCTGTTGCGCAAATCGATCGCGCGCAGCTTTTGCAGCGGCGCCAGTTTTTGCAATCCCTCATCGGTCACGCCGACGCGACGCAGGAACAGCACTTGCAATCCGGGCAGCTTGGCGACGACATCGAGTGTGTCGTCGGTGATCGCCGAATCGGTGAAATCCAATCGCTCCAGACGCTTCATTTCGGCGAGCACGCCCAACCCCTCGTCGGTGATCCCGGGACCGCTAAAACGGGCCTCCTTCACGTGGGGCAGCTTGGCCAAGCTGGCGAACGTGTCGCTGACGTCGGTGTCGCTGGCGACCGAGATGGAGACGACCGCACCGTCGCTGTTCTTCTCCAGCAGGTAGCCGGCCGCTTCCAGTTTGGCCACTGCGGCCGGATCGTCTTTCTCCACGACCGGCTTTTTGGCGGTCGGGGCGGCGGCTGGTTTCTCTTCCGCCGCTGCCGTGGTTGCCACGTCCGGTTCGTTGGGCGGCATGACATCGGGGCCGCATCCGATCAGGCCCAGGCTCGTCACCGCGAGTCCGAGCGTGCAAGACAGTCGGGAGGGAAGGCTGCGTTTCATGGTCTTCAAGGGGTTCGTAGGGCGGGCGGATGAACGTGGCGGATTCCTGTTCGATCCTCCAATGTGACAAATGAAGCGAGAATTGACAACGAACACGCACGAACTCGACGCCGGGTGGCCGGGGGATCGCAGGGGGTGGGATGTCCGCCCGCGAAACGGGCTGGCGATCGTTGTTTGTTAGCGGGCTTCAGGTTATCCTTGCGGGGCTGTTAAGTCTTTCATCATGCGCATTCGGGAGCGTTGTGTCGGGGAAGATCGTTCTTCGCCCCCAGCGCCGATCGCTTTGTCGCTTCGCAATCAAGTCATTTCCAACTGAAGGAATTTTTGCATGACCAAACGGACCAATCGCCGTGGTTTCCTCGGTCGCACCGCTGCTGCCGGTGCGGTCGGTGTCGGGTACTGGACGGGCACCAGCCCCGTCCTCAAGGCTCAAGAATCGGCTCTGCAGGGCCTCAGTGCCGGCTGCATCGGCGTGGGCGGAAAAGGCGGTAGCGATACCAGCCACATCGCCGAGAACGGGGTCAACATTGCGGCCTTGTGCGATATCGATGGCGACACCGTGAACAAGAAAGCCCGCGAATTCCCCAATGCGGAAAAATTCAGCGACTTCCGCGAAATGCTCGACAAGGTCGGCGACAAGATCGACATCGTGACCGTCAGCACGCCCGACCACACCCATGCCGCAGCCGCCGTCCGTGCGATGCGGATGAAGAAGCACGTGTACTGCCAAAAACCGCTGACCTGGTCGATCAGCGAAGCCCGATTGATGCGTGAAACCGCCGAGCAGATGGGCGTCGTGACGCAAATGGGCAACCAAGGCACCAGCGAAGACGGGCTGCGAACCGCCGTCGAAGTGATCCAAAGTGGTGCGATTGGCGACGTTTCCGAAGTCCACGTCTGGTCCAACCGCCCCGTTTGGCCGCAAGGTCAGGGACGCCCCGCAGGCGAAGACCCAATCCCCGAAAACCTGAACTGGGATGCCTGGATCGGACCGGCACCGATGCGTCCGTTCAAGAGCGGCGTGTACCACTCGTTCAATTGGCGCGGCTGGGTCGATTTCGGAACCGGCGCCCTGGGCGACATGGCCTGTCACACCACCAACATGCCCGTCATGGCACTGAAGTTGTGGGACCCGGTCGCCGTCACCGCCATCAAGAACCCCGGGATCGTCGAAGGCGAAACCTTCCCGGCCAGCAGCGCGCTGATGTTCGAATTCCCCGAACGCGAAGGTTTGCCGGCCTGCCAATTCTATTGGTACGACGGCGGTGAATTGCCGCGTGAAGACCTGATCAGCAAGCTGCCCAAACGTTTCCAAGAACAAATCGCCAAGCAGCGTGAAGGCGGCCGCAAAACCAGCGGCGCGCTGGTCGTCGGCAGCAAAGGCATGGTGTTCTCGGCCAACGACTACGGTGCCCAGTTCGACATCTTGCCCCAAGAGGATTTCGAGGACTACGAGAACCCCGAACCGTGGCTGCCGCGGATCCCCTTCAAGGCCGGAAACGACCAGCGTCAAAAGTGGGAGTTCGTCAGCACCATCAAGGGCGAATACGAACCCGGCACGATGTCTAACTTCGGTTACGCCGGACGTCTGACCGAAACGATCCTGGTCGGCAACCTGGCCCTGCGTGCCGGTGAAGGCAAACGCATCGAATGGGATGCGAAAAACCTCAAGAGCACCAACGTTCCCGAAGTCAACGAGTTCGTCGGCCGCGAATATCGCAGCGGCTGGGAACTGTAACGGATCGCCGCACGCGTTGCGTTTCTAAAGATGCTTGCGCGACCCTCCTGCCGAGTGGAGGGCGCGCAGCCGTTGATCGCTCAGGGCTTTCGTCACTCTCCCTCTGGGCGTGGGGATCTACACAAGTCGCTTTTGGCCCAAAGGGCATGCATGTCCCTAGCCTGGGGCAAGCGAACCGAGCATTTGCGAGGGTTGCGCCGCCCCAGGAACCGCATCGCAATGAGTAAAAGTTGGCCAACGGCCATGCACAACACTCGCGTTTGACCAGGCATTTGTGAATGGCCGTTGGCCAATCGCTCTCGTTCTCGTCTGCCGACCTTGGGCGATGCCCAAGGCTATGGATGTAAACGGCCGTTGGCCGAAACCATCCACTCAGAACAGATCTGACATGCAAACGAGGTGTAGCTACCAATGCCCTCTGGGAGGCTCGAGCGGAGCGAGGAGAGGGTTTGCCGTTTAGGCCTCGCTCGAGGTACCGCGGCTTCCGCGATTACCGATAACGCGAGTCGCGGATCGCGCGGGCTGCCGAGGCCCCGTTGCGGGCCACGATCTCTTTGAGCGTCGGCACCGCGACGCCCCGCTTGGCCGCTTCGACACGCAGCGCCCGCTCATACACGGGCAGCGGAAAATACGGGCTCTTGCGGCGTGCGTAACGCTCCAACGCCAACACCAACCGTTTCTCCAGCTTGTTCTGGTCGACCAGTTTGACGATCTCGCGAACGTAATAGCGTTGATCGTCAGTGGTCGCGCGCAGACGGCTGATCAGGTAATCATCCAGCGCCGCCCCTTGAGTCGGCGCAACGATCGCAGTGTTGGTGATGCCGGTTTGTGCCGCGACGCTGGGAGCGAGTCCGGCAATCGCGAGCAGCAGTGCCGGGGCGATCACGGTCATCCTGGGTGACAGTTTCATCAATCTTGCTGGGGTTCAAGGAATCAAGTGGCCGGTCGTGGCTACCAGATTTGTCCCCTGCGACACAAGACAGACTCGAAACCGCGATGGCCATCGGGCGGTTTTCGCAGGTGTCCAGGCACCGCATCTGAGATTGCTAGCAACACCTGGGTAATTTACGGGTTTTGTTCGTTTGCGATTTTGAAACCCTGGTACGGGTCGCAGGGATTGTGTGCACCGAGCCGATCGCAACGTCGATGGAAGACGTGTGCCAGATAATCCCGCTGTGGGCGGCAAGGGTGAAGCATCCGTGGATGGATCACCGGAGCGGCCTGCGAATCTGGTCAAACACATCAGAGGGCGTCGTCAGATCTCGAATCATGTTTCGTGACTTTGGCGCAGCCACACAAGCAAGATGCCCAAAAGGACTCGGCGATGAACCGTTGGCTATGGATTGGATCGTTGGCCGGTTTGCTCATGGTAAGCACCGGATGTTTACACAATCAAACACGCAAAGGTTGCTCGACCGGTGCCTGCGGCTCGGGCGCTTGCTCCAGCGGCACCGGCTTGCTCGGCAAGATGAATGTCGGCGGCTGCAATTCGTGCGGCACCGGCTGTCGAACCGGATGTGTGCCTGGCAAACTCGGCTGGCAGCAGGGCGGGCTCGACTACAGCTCGCATCTGGGATCGGGAATGTTGGGCAATCGCGCCAACGCGACGCAGACGTTCACCCCCGGTCCTCCGACCGGTCAAACGGCCTATCCGTACTACACCGTGCGAGGCCCCCGCGACTTTTTGCTGAACGATCCGCCGACGATCGGTCGCTAGGCAGCGGGCTGGACACCAACGGTTGGCTGCCCGAGCAAGACCGCTCAATCGACGTCGATTGAGCGTCCGGGCGGCCGGCGAGCTTGCCGCGAAACCCGGTTGAAACGCCCGACTGCACGGGTCGAGAGACGCCGCGCGGGGTCGCGGCAGTCGCCAAATTGGTTCACGACCCTACAATAAAGCGCCGGCAATGGCGTTCCGGTGAGGACGCTCGGGCCATGACGGCCCGGGCAATGAATCGTCAACGATTCGTAGGCAACCGGTCGCAGGGACGCGGCGGCGGTCGAGCGACGATCGGGACCTGCCCGGTCGATTCCGCCCGAGACATCCGCTAACGTACCGCCTCGTGGGTCCAGCGAGATTGTCGCGAACCAGATTGCGAACCATGCGTCACCGCGGGTCCTCCTGACCCATTGGCGTGGCCCCTTCGATTCCAAGCACCTTCGAGACAATGTTGTGGCATCCGACGTCCGATTAAAAGAACAGCTGCCGCGCTTGACTGAACGTATTGTCGCGACTTACACGCCCGATGATGCGATCAATCACCTCGGCCATTGTGCGCTTCCCAGTTATGAAGCGATCATTGCGATCCTGTTGGACATCAAGGACATCCTTTACCCGGGCTATCGGCGCAAGGTCGGATTGCATGCCGGCAACATCGCCTACCACGTCGGCAGCACGATCGATTCGCTGCACGACCAGCTGACGACACAGATCGCTCGGGCATTGCGTCACGAAGATCGCGTCCGCAACAAGCACAACGACTGCGAGAGCGAGACGGATTTCGAAGCCAAGGGCCAGACCATGGCGATCGAATTGCTGGAGCGGATCCCGTCGTTGCGCAAGACCTTGGCCACCGATGTTCAAGCAGCCTACGAAGGCGACCCGGCCTGCCAGACGACCGATGAAGTCGTTTTCTGTTATCCCGGCATTGAAGCGATCACGGTGTATCGGATCGCCCACGAACTGGTGCGATTGGACGTGCCCTTTATCCCGCGGATGATGACCGAGTGGGCGCACAAGCAAACGGGAATCGACATTCACCCCGGTGCCACGATCGGCGAGTACTTTTTCATCGACCACGGAACCGGTGTCGTCGTCGGCGAAACCTGTCAGATCGGGAACCACGTCAAGCTCTACCAAGGGGTGACGTTGGGTGCCCTGAGTTTCAAGACGGATGACAGCGGCGAATTGATTCGCGGCCAAAAACGGCATCCGACGATCGAGGACGGTGTGGTGGTTTATGCCAACGCGACCATCCTGGGCGGTCGTACGGTGGTGGGGCACGATTCCGTGATCGGATCGAGCGTGTGGATCACCCGCAGCGTCTCACCCAACACCACCGTGGTGCTTGAGCAACCGTCGTTGCGGGTTCGCGGCGGTGTCTCCGCCGACTCGGTGGACGAGCACGCCAACTATCAGATTTAGCGTTGGCGGGTTTCCCTTGGCGGGTTCAGCATTGGCGGGGCTGACCCGGAAAAAGGCATCCTTTCGATGACAGGATGCCGAAAATCCGTGGGTCCGCGCTGCCATCGTTGGGCTCCCTCGACAGCCACAAACCGAAAACCTTGAAGTTGACGCGGCGCCGGGGTTACCCGATCGTCTAAAATCCTTCGAGTCGTTTTTTGCCGCCCTTTCGCCGATTCGCCTGAGATCGATGACCAAACTGACACCCTTTGACGCCACAACACGCACCCGCATTGTTTTTGGGCAAGGCGTCTTTTCACGGATCGGTGAGCTGGCGGCGGGGTTTCGGCCCAAATGTGTGTTGGTCGTCAGCGACTCCGGCTTGGTCGATGCCGGCCACTTTGGCCACGCCGTCGATTACCTGCATGCGGCGGGACTGCACGTGGAATCGTTTCATGACTTCGCCGAAAATCCGACCTGCGCGATGGTCGATGCCGGTGTCGCCAAGGCGGCCGAAGTGAAACCGGACCTGTTGATCGGGCTGGGCGGCGGCAGCAGCATGGATTGCTGCAAAGGGATCAATTTCGTGTATTCCGGTGGCGGCTCGATTCACGATTACCACGGCGTTGGTAAAGCGACTGCGGACATGTTGCCGATGATCGCCGTGCCGACGACCAGCGGCACCGGTAGCGAGGCACAATCGTTTGCCCTGATCAGCGACACCGACACGCACGTCAAAATGGCTTGCGGTGATCCCAAGGCCGCGTGCAAGGTCGCGTTGCTCGATCCGGAACTGACGCTGACGCTGCCCCGCAACGTGACGGCGTTGACGGGCATCGACGCGATCTCGCACGCGATCGAAACCTATGTCACCAATCGGCGCAATCCGATGTCGATCACCTATTCGCGCCGTGCCTTTGGGTTACTGGCCGAAGGGTTTTCGCGAGTACTGGAAGCCCCCGACGACATCGACGCCCGCAGCCAAATGCAACTCGGTGCCTGTTTCGCCGGGATGGCAATCGAAACTTCGATGCTCGGTGCCGCCCATGCGACCGCCAACCCACTGACCGCACGGCACGACATCACCCACGGCCAGGCGGTCGGGCTGATGTTGCCCGCCGTCATCCGGCTCAACGGCCAGCAGCATCCCGACTGGTACGCCGAACTGTTGCGTGACGTGGATCCGACGGTGACCGAATCGGAGGCGCCCGATCGGCTCGCATCGATGGTCACCCGCTGGCTGAAACAGGCCGACTTGGCGACCAGCTTGAATGCGCTGAAAATCCCCGCCAGTGGGATCGAGAGCTTTGTCGAAGAAGCGCTCAAGCAATGGACCGGTAC
>NZ_JBFHKV010000181.1:0-10292 GCF_041595215.1 Stieleria sp.
GAAAAATGAAAAATGAAAAATGAAAAATGAAAAATGAAAAATGAAAAATGAAAAATGAAAAATGAAAAATGAAAAATGCAAATTTGCAATTGGAAGTGTTCAATTTGCCGTTTTCAATCTCTTGCTCCGCGTCCTGCACAGGGGACACGGATGCCAGGCATTTCAGGAATGAAACCTGCGCAAAGCGGCGTAGGGCATGCTGTGCATGCCAAATGGCGTAGGGCATGCTGTGCATGCCAGCGTCGTCAGGCACAGCCTAACGGCACGCCGAATCTGGCCCCATCCGGTCACGCTGGGACTCAGTTTTTGTCCGCCGGAGGAGCTTTTTTCACGCGCATCTGCTGCTGCGCCGCGTTCTTGCTTTGCTCGTATCGCATCGCCTTTCGCGAGTAATTCCATTCTGCCGGACTCTCGATGATTACCGATTGATCCTCATTCAGCTTGGCATTGCGTTTGAGCTCCATCGACAGTTCGTCCCCGAGTTGGGCGCCGTAGAGTTGATCCAGTTTTTGCAACTGCACACTATTGCCCAGCAGTAGCTCCTTGGCCTCCTTGATACGCCCGGCGTCACGCAGTGCCGTGGCTTGGACGTTCTTTTCGTTGGCCAATTGGATCGCGCAGTACGCAGCGGTTTCGTGATCGCATTCTCTGGCCACCGCTTCTTTGTCGTCGGTGAACCGCACTTCGATGCTGCTGGTCAACGTGTCGGTCGTCTGGCTGAGCATGTTCTGGTATTGGACGGTGACTGAGGCGAGCGGCCGTTTGCTGCCCGCTTGCCCGGCGTCGACTTCGACTTCGATCACAAAGTAGCGTTGTTGGCGGGCGTACAGTTGGGCCAGCGGAATGTAGATGTCTTGTCCACTGATGTCCGCTTTGTTGTTGAGCACACGGACGGGACGAATGCCTTCGCCGATTTTCGCGTGGATTTTGAAATCGCTGGCGACCACGCTCATCAAGTCGTTGAACTCTTTTTGAAAGACCGCGACCAGATCATCGGCTTGTTCGACAAACATGTGGTTGCCGCTGCCGGCCGACGCCAATCGACTCATCAGGTCTTCGTTGTAACCGAGTCCGAGTCCGAGCGTGCTGACGCTGATCCCTTCCTTGACCAGCGAGGCCCCCAAACGCTCCAACTCACGCGGGCTTTTCGGCCCCACGTTGGCTTGGCCGTCGGAGAGTAGGATCACACGATTGACCGAATCGCTGTCGAGAAACTTTCGGACTTCCGCGGCCCCTTTGCTGACGCCGGCAAACAGGGCGGTGCTTCCGCCGGCGTTGACCGAGCGGATTTTTTGGATGATCGATTCGCGATCGGTGGCTTTGGTGGCCGGCACCAGTACAGTCGCGGAATCGGAGTACAGCACGATCGAGACGATGTCGTCATCTCGCAATCGACGGACCGCCGCGATCGCCGCCTCGCGGGCTTGAACGATCTTTTGTCCGCCCATCGATCCACTTTGGTCGATCACAATCGCCGTGTTGACCGGCGGGCGTTTTTTGTTTTGCGGAACGTCAAATCCGGTCAGGGAAATGCGGATGTGATTGATCTGCTTTTCCCCAGCCAGCATCGTCGGATTGGACACCCCGACGTCCAAGGACAACTGTTCGGCCCGCAACGTGTTCGATCCGCTGCCGAGCATTGCCGCCAGAGCCAGCCCGATCGCCAACAGGACGGGCGCGTTTTTCCAATGAGTCGCAGACATCGTTTCGATTCCCTTTTTCAGGTGGTCATTCGCCAGCTGCGTCTCCGGGGGCGATCACAGAAATCGCCGACACACCGATCCGCGCCATTGGCTCAGAACCAATGGCACGCCGCAGCTATCCTAGTAAACGATCATTCCGCGATTCAATGGTCTGGATCGTCTCAAAACAATGTAAAAGAATTGTCAGATCACTTTCGCTTGCGACCGAACAAGCCCCCGATCTTTTTCGGCTTGGCCGCGTCCTGCGGTTCCGCGGCCTGTTTTGCCGGCGGTTTCGCGCGACCTTTGCCGGCCGGCGCGTCGGTGACGATCAATGGCACGTCAGCCTTGCGGGGTGATTTTGACTCGCCGCCCAAAGCCGCCAGCATGGCAAAATCGTTGGCGTCGGCTTTGACCTGTGGCGCCGCGTCCTTGGGGTCCAGTGCCAACTTCGGTTTTTCGGAGACGGTGGGCGCGGCCGCCCCGGCCGCGACGGCTAATTTCTGGGCATCGGCGACGGACAGTTTCGGTCCGCCGGCGGGGTCGTTGGTCTCGATCTTGATCGCCCCGTCGTTGCTTGACACCGCTTTGGCCGCAGCGCGTTTGGCCTGGGCAGCTTTTTCAGGCGCGACCGGACTTGCGGCGTAGGCGGGGTTGGATTCACGCACGGCGTCCTGGCCGGCCGGTTCGACCGGCGCCGGGGAAAGTGGCGGCTGAGACACGCCCAAAATGGCGGCGGCTTTGGAAGCGACCACTGGTGTTTTCGATGGGGCGGGTTCCGGTTCGACGTGCTGCAAGGCGGCAAACCCTTGAACCTGATCTGTCCTGACTTGATCCGCCGCGGCAGCCTCGGACGGGTCAATGGAACTCTCATCGGGCAACGCATCGGCGTCTTCGCTGGTCAAGTCGTCTGCCGAGAACAAGGCGGACGCGTCGTCACCGTGTTCGGCCAGGCTGGCCAACATGGCGTCGCTGAGGCCGTCGTCCAAACGACGCCTCCAGGCGGCGATTTCGTCGTCCGACAATCCGGCAGCCCGATTGAGGGTCATCGTGATTTTGCGATCGATCTCGGGCAGCGACGCATGAACGGTCAGCCGGCCGTCGGCGCGGTAATCGAATCGCACTTCGACGTTGGTCCCCTTGGGTGTTCCCTTGGGCAAGTCGGCGACGACGCACTTGCCGATCGGCGTCGCATTGATGCCGCGTTTATCGCCGCCTTCGACGATTTGAATTTTGACATTCGGTTGGTTGTTGACGTGAGTTCGAAACCGCACCATCTTCCGCGCCGGCAACTTGCTGTTGCGCGGGATCATGATCTTGCGTCGCGGTTTGTTCGATTTGGGGTCGAGGGCCAAGACGCCCAGATCATGCGAGTTGACGTTGCTGACGGAGATGCCGGTCTTGTCATTAGCCCCGGCGGACAACATGCCCGCGTACAACGCCGCGCCGTGGCTGACCGCTTCGTCGGGTGAAAGCGATCGATCGAGTTCCATGCCGCTGAGTTGCTGCAGCTCGTCGCGGATCATCGGCATTCGCGTCGAGCCGCCGACCAAAATCAGACGCGTCAGATCCGGCCAATCGATGCCGGCGTCGTCGAGCACCAAATGAACGGTCATGATCGTCCGCTCGACCAAGTCGACGCAACGCTCGGAAAACTGTTTTTGCGTGATCTCGGTTCGCAATCGCCGCCCGTCATTGGCAAACGCAACGGTGACCGCTTCGCGTTGGGTCAGCGCGTGCTTGGTCTGGTTGGCCTTGCGCAGCAATTCCTGTTCAGCCTGGGGATCGTCTCGAGGATCGATTCCGTGTTCGGCAAGGAACGCTTCGGCGATCAGGTCGACGAGCCGGCTGTCCCAATCGATGCCGCCAAGGTAAACGTCGCCGGCAGTTGCGATGGTATTGAAATTTCCTTTTTCGATCTCCATCACCGTGACGTCGAAGGTGCCCCCACCGAGGTCGTACACCAACACCGTCTCGCGCCGCTCGTTGGCAACTCCGGCGCCCAAAAAACCCTGCTGAACACCGTAGGTGATCGCCGCAGCGGTCGGTTCATTGATGATGTCCAGCACCTTCAATCCGGCCAGCCGCCCGGCATCCTGGGTCGCCTTGCGGCAGGGTTCATTGAAGAACGCCGGGACGGTGATGACCGCTTCGCTGATTCGACCGAGTTTCAATTCTGCATCGGTTTTTAATTTCCGCAGCACCAAGGCTTGGATGACTTCGGCCGGCAAATGCTTGCCCCGGATCGCTTTTTCATAAAATTGCTCGCCGACATTCCGCTTGGCGAACTGGGCCAAACGATCAGGCTCCAACAGCCCGGCCTCGACCGCTTCGATCCCCACGATCGGGCGTTTCTGGTCAAAGAACACGGCGCTGGGTGTGGTCAGGTCGCCCTCGGAATTGCGGATCGTTTCGGGCCGGCCGTCACCGTCCAGGAATGCGACCGCCGAAAAGGTAGTGCCCAGGTCGATTCCGACCGGTGGTTGCGTCTTGCTGTCTGTCATAAAGAAAAACGGGTCGGTCCAACGGAGCGAAGTAGAGAGAAAAGATTGTCGTAAGAACGCCGATGGTATCCGATTGTACCCGCCCGATTGTACCCGTCCGGTCGAGGCAACGTGATGCCAACTGCGATCTCACTGCGCGACGGGCGTGTAAATACTGTCGCTGCGGACAGCAGGTGCGGTTGATTCGGTTAGACTGTTGCATCCTGTACACTTATGCCCCTCGCGTGGACGCCCATTTCCGCTTTGTGAAGTTTTGCCCTCCCATGCAATGGCCGCAGCTACCCGATTATGGATGTTTCTTGAGATGGCCGGAGAATGGCCAAGGGTTCATCCATCCCGACGACACGCCGATCGCGACTCAATTGATCCCCAGCCCGCGGGTGCTCAAACGGGTTTCGTTCGACGGCGTTTATTACCACTATGTCTATGGACGGCTCCGGTTTCGATTGCGACCGGCGATGTGGTTGTCGATCCGCATCGAAGAGTTTGAAATCGGCGATCAAGTCGAAACGAAAGGCGTGGGGCTGGAACGTGAACGATTCGTCGCGACGGTCTGGGGCATGTACTACGTTCAACGCAAAGGCTGTATCTTGTATCGGCTGCGACGTGGCGAACAACTGGTTCCCAAACTGTTCGCAGGCGACCAATTGCGGTTGCTGACGAACAAGACGACCGTCCGTCCGCCCACCACCCGGTATCGCGCCCCCAACTGGAACGGGGAAGGCGAAACCGTCCCCGACACCAAACTCGACGAGTAGATCAGCCATGCAACTCGGTTACGTCACCGCGATTCTTCCCGAAGCGAACTTGCAGCAGGTGTTTCAGACCGCCGCCGAGATCGGTTACGACTGTGTGGAAGTGATGTGCTGGCCGCAGGGCAAGGCGACGCGTCGTTATGCAGGCATCACCCACATCGATGTCCACTCGCTCGACGACGCAACGGTCGAATCCATCGCGACCCTGCAACAAGACAGCGGCGTCGCGATCAGCGGGCTGGGCTATTATCCCAACGCGCTGTCCCCCGATCACAACGAAGCCGAATTGGCCGTCGAGCACATTCGGGCGGTGATCGTGGCGGCCCGCCGGCTGGGCATCGGCACGATGAACACGTTCATCGGTCGCGATTGGACCAAGAATGTCGACGACAATTGGCCGCGTTTTCTGGAGACCTGGAAACCGATCATCGAACTGGCCGAACAGCACGACGTGCGGGTGGGGATCGAGAATTGCCCGATGTATTTCACCGACGACGAATGGCCGGCTGGCAAAAACCTGGCCCATTCGCCCGCCATCTGGCAGCGGATGTTTGACGACATTCCCAGCGACCACTTCGGGCTCAACTACGATCCCTCGCACCTGGTCTTTCAGCATGTCGATTACCTTGCACCGCTGGCAGAATTCGCCGATAAACTCTTTCACGTCCATGCCAAGGACGTCCGTGTCGATCGGGCCAGGCTGGACCGGGTCGGCGTTCTGGCAAACCCCAACGAGTGGCATTCGCCGAAATTGCCGGGGATGGGCGACGTCGACTGGGGACAGTTCTTTGCCGCGTTGACGGACACGGGCTACGACGGCCCCGTTTGCGTGGAAGTCGAAGACCGCGCCTACGAACGATCCGACGAGGACTGTTTGCGGGCGCTGAAACAGTCGTATAACTTTCTCCGCAATTACGTCGTTTGACGTTTCGCCGACCTCGCTTCGATCGCCGTGGGCGATCTCAACCATTCAATCACGCTTCACAACTCTTACGGATCTCAAACAAATGGAATCTTGGCCCATCGGTGTGTTCGCTTCGGTCGACGCCGGACTCGGCGTCAAATGGGACGTCATCAAAGAACTGGGACTTCCCACCATCCAACTGCACGCACCGCAGCCCGCCAAGCGTGACCGGGCGACGGCGGAAGAACTGAAGCAACAGCTCGATGAAATGAATGTGCGTTGCACGGCGGTGTTTGGCGGATTCGAGGGCGAAAGCTATGCCGACATCCCCACGGTCGTCAAAACGATCGGCCTGGTGCCCGCTGAAACTCGCCAAAGTCGCTTGGCCGAAATGCGTGACATCGCCGATTTTGCCAAATGGCTCGGCTGCGACGCCGTCGCGCTGCACCTGGGATTCATCCCCCACGACAGCTCCGATCCGCAATACGCCGAGATCGTCAAGGTCACCGCGGAGCTTTGCGAACACTGCGCCGGCAACGATCAATTCCTGCATCTGGAAACCGGGCAAGAGACCGCCGAAGGCTTGCTGGATTTCATCGCCGCGGTCGGTTGCGATAATCTGAAAATCAACTTTGATCCCGCCAACATGATCCTCTACGGCACCGGCGAACCGATCGAAGCGCTCCGAATGCTCGCCAAACACGTCCGCAGCATCCACTGCAAAGACGCCACGTGGAGCGACCAACCGGGTGAAACCTGGGGCTGCGAAGTGCCGCTGGGAAAAGGCGACGTCGACATGCGGAAGTATCTCGAAACGCTGCACGAGATCGGCTACGAAGGTCCGCTGACGATCGAGCGAGAAATCCCCGAAGATCCCGTCCGACAAAAGCAAGAAATCGGCGGCGCGATCGACCTGCTCACCCGGCTCCGCGACGACATCCTGGGTTAGCCCCGCATTGGGTTAGCCCCGCATTTGCGCTCGCAACGGCGCGATGATGGCTCGGGGGACGAACTTTGCCAATTGCTCGTCGTCCTCGCTGACGCTGGCGATCTGTTTCAACAGTGAACTGCTGACGTGCGAGAACCGCTCGTCGGCCATCAGAAACACGGTCTCGACGTCTTCGTCCAATTGCCGATTGGCCATCATCATCGTGAATTCGCCGGCGATGTCGGTCATCGGGCGAATCCCACGCACCATCAGTCGCGAGCCGAGCGAGCGGACGAAGTCGACCGCCAGCCCGTCAAAGATTTCAACCCGGACGTTTTCGATGTCATGGGTCACCGTCTGCACCAACTCGCTGCGTTGTTCCGGCGAGAACAGGGACCCCTTTTCGGCGTTGATGCCGATCCCGATGACCAAGCTTTCAAACAAGCGACTCGCTCGATGGATGATGTGAAGATGCCCCAACGTGATCGGGTCAAAGGATCCGGTGTAAACAGCGATCCGCCGCTCGTTGTTTTCATTCATGCGTGATTCGGGGGAAAAGGGTTCGATCGCTCGTCGGATCCAATCCAGTGGTGCCAAAGCGCTACGTCGGCGCAACCGCGTCAACGAGCCGCTCCAGGTCCGAACTGTCATTGTAAGCATGAACGCCGGCCCGGATGCCGCCCCCACGACAGCTGACGACACAGCCTTGCTCGATTGCCCGGTTGCGAACCGCCGCGGGATCTTGCCCAGGCACCCCAAACGTTACGATCCCTGAACGGTGCTGACGCTTGCCGGGAATTTGGGTCGGCAGACCGACGGCGCGCAACCGGTCATCCAATTCAGTTGCCAACCCCAGCACACGGTCGCCGATCGCGTTGGGCCCATGCGTCTGGCGAATCGTATTGAACATCGCCACGCTCGCTCCCAGCGCGGCCGCGGCCGACATGTTGGCCGACCCCGGCTCGAACCGCGCCGCGGTGCGGCGAAGATCCAATTTCGGTTCAGCGTAATTGAACGTGTTCCGCACACTGTTCCAACCGACGCTACAGCAACGCAGACGCTCCAAATGACGTTTCCGAATGACCGCCACGCCATAACCTTCCGGACCCAGCAGCCACTTGTGACCATCGGCGGCCAAAAAATCGACGTCGATCTTCTGCAGATCCAAATCAAACACCCCCAGCCCCTGGATCGCATCGAGAAAAACCAGGACGCCCTGGGCGTGGGCCCGCTGGATGATCGCATCCAAATCGGCGCGAAAACCGCTGGCATAGCCGACCCACGACAGGGAAATCATGCGGGTTGATTCATCGACGTGTTCAAACAAGTCCTCCGGCTCGACACGTCCGTCGCGGCGCGGCACGATCCGCACCTCGACGCCCCGCGAGGCCTGGTTTTGCCAGGGGTACAGATTGCTGGGAAACTCGCCGTCGGGGATCACGACCGAATCGCCGCTCTGCCAAGGAAATCCTTCGGCGACCAAATTGATCCCCGCCGACGTGTTGGGGACAAAGCAGACTTCGTCCGTCTCGGCGTGCAACAGCTCGGCGAAGGCGTGACGCAGCGTTTCCACCCGACCCGCCCAAGTGGGCCACACGGTATCGCCCTCGCGCTCGGCTTCGTCGGCATAGTTCCGCAGCGCCGCGGCAGCGGGCATCGAAAGCGGGCCGACGGCGGCGTGGTCCAAATAGGCCCATTTTTCCGTGATCGGCATTTTTTTTCGCCACCAGCCCCACGGGTCGGAGCGAATCTGGGGGTCAAAATCTGGCGGAGATGGCGTGCTTGGCATGATTTTGGATCGTCGAATCGCCCTTCTAAACGGAATTTACCGAAAAATTGTCCCAATCCGGGGCCAGAGTGGCTCTCGGTAAACTAGCGATATAGCGTAGGCTTGGGAAACATGTGCTCGGGCAACTATACTGCGGCCCTTTCCCGGCCGCGATACGAGCGTTACGTCTGGCCCTTCACTCATTTCACATTCGTCCCGAGGTTCAATTGATGCCCAAGGCACTCTGTCTTTTTAGCCTTGTCGCGTCGATCTTGGTCGTCAGCCTGTTCGTTTTAGACGCGGTTGCCTTACTGTCTGGCCAAACCAGCTTGGCGATTTTGGGTGGTGCGAGTCTGATGATGGACCTCACCTTTGCGATCTTGGGCGGCGTTCTGATCTACTTGAGCTGGTCGACTTATCGCGAGCAGCGATAGCGTTTCGATTCGATCTTGCGTCGGCCGCCGACCCGGTGGGATGCTTGCGCGATCGCTGAGGATCCTCCAGGGCATCATCCCGAGTGGTCGGAACGGCCCCCTGTCCCCTGACGCTTCGGGACCAGATCTATCGGGGCCAGATCTACCGGAGCCAGATGGTTCCTCAGTGTGGCAGGCAACACGTTTCCATCCAACTGAGTCCGATCCGCCGTGACGCAAATCGATCGTTACATTCTGGGGCTGTTCTTCCGGACGTTTCTGGTCTGTTTCGCCTCGCTGTCTGGAATCTTTGTCGTTTTCCATGCCTTCCAGAACATGAACGACCTGGTGGAATTGGCCGAGTCACGCGGCGTCGGGATTTCCCGCGTGATGTGGTACTACTACGGCCCCTACATGTTGCTGCTGTTCGACTGGACCGGCGCGATCATCGCCTTGATGTCGCTGTTGTTCGTCGTCGGATGGCTTCGTCGAACCGGCGAACTGACCGCGACGCTGGCCGCCGGCGTGTCACACGGACGCATTTTCCGTTCGATGGTTTTCGCCGCACTGGCCATTGTGTTGGTCCAGCTGGGCAGCCGCGAAATGCTGTTGCCGACGATGCGTGATGCGTTGTCGATGAAGAGCAAAGATCTTTCCGGCGACGCCCCCCAACCGATCTTGCCCAGCTACGACAAGATCAGCGGGATTTTGCTCGAAGGCCAATCGATCCGGCCTCGCAGCAAAGAAATCTATCAGCCCAATTTCCGACTCGATGTTGATTACCCGGGTTTCGGCGAAGCCATCGTCTCGGTCTCGGCGCGCTGGTTGCCGGCCGACGAGAACCACGATGAGGGCTACTTGATGCAAAACGTCTTCACCCCACCGGCGATCGACCACATCCCCTCGGCGGGACGTGACGGACGTCTGATACTGATGACGGCCCACGATCAACCCTGGATCGCTTCGGGTGAATGCTTCGTTGCCACGCCGGTCAATGCGGAAATCCTGCAAACCGACCAGTCGTCCACCCGGCTGTGCAGCAGCAAGCAACTGCTGGAACGGTTGCGCAATCCCGCGGTCCATAATTCGATGGCGACGCGCGTGCTGTTACACGAGCGGATCATGAGGGTGCCGTTGGACTTTTCGCTGTTCTTGCTCGGGCTGCCACTGGTGGTCAATCGTCGCGGCCGCAATCTGTTCATGATGATCGGCACGGCCATCGGAACGGTGATGCTGTTTTTCGCACTCAAGACCGCCGGCAGCGCGATGGGCGGCGGGGGTTACCTGCTCTCGCCCGCGGTCGCGGCATGGATGCCCTTTCTGGTGCTCGGGCCGATC